>NZ_CALVGS010000038.1 GCF_944327115.1 uncultured Traorella sp. | reverse complement strand
CCTTTCTTTAAAATACGTGAAAATGGTATCCACAACACTTAAACCACAAAACCTGGTTCAAAATACGAATTCAAAGACTCATCTAACTCATCATTATTTAGGAATAAGGTGTGGTAAGAACCTCCTTGAAGTAGTCAAGCCACAGGAAATGATACAAATCCACATTCACATTATTCAATTTTACAGATTAACAAAACCGTAATCAACCACGGTTAAAAAGGTTGATAGAAAGGAAAATGTATACTATAAATGATCATTAAATGAGTCATTTATAATATACCAGGTAATGATATGAAGAAATTGCTTTCTTATTTTATGTTATGGATGGCTTTTTCACTTGTTGCTTGCAGCGTTGATGTTTCTAATGCCGATGAGCCTTCACCATCAGGCGTGGTTACAACAAATGAAGAAGCAGTTTCTGATGAAAAGGAGGATTTGAAGGAAATGAATAACAAGGTACGTAAGATCTCTGTACAATTTGGAGATCATGTGATTATTTATGAATTGAATGAGAGTCAGGCAGCTGTTTCTCTATATGAACAATTGCCATTGACGATTGAATCGGAAAATTTCAGTACGAATGAGAAGATCTTTTATCCGCCAAAGAGCCTGAATCTTACAGATGGCATCAAGGCTAATGGAGGCTCAGGTGTTCTGGCTTATTATGAGCCTTGGGGAGATGTTGTCATGTTCTATGGTGATTTTAATCAAAACTCATCATTATATGAATTGGGACATGTAGTTTCGGGTGAGGAATTGATTCAAGAGATTACCGGTGCGATTACGATCGATATCATGGATTGAAGGAGGTGCTTTATGATGTCTGAGAGCTTAGTGGCTTATTTTTCTGCTACCAATACCACAAAAAGAATTGCGCAAAGGCTTGCCGGTTTGATGCATGCCGATATATATGAAATTTGTCCGCAAGTGCCTTATCGCAGAGAAGATTTGAATTGGATGGATAAAACAAGCAGAAGTACATTGGAGATGAAGGATCCATCCTCACGTCCAAAGATCATTGATCAGAAAATAAATCTTAATAAATATTCAACGATATATTTGGGATTTCCTATCTGGTGGTACACGGCACCGGCCATTATTCGAACCTTTTTAGAAAGTTATGATTTTAATGGGAAAACGATCATAGTGTTTGCGACCTTAGGAGGCAGCGGTTTAGGGAATACAGTGAATGAGCTGTCAAATCTGGCAAAGGGCGCGTCATTTATAGAGGGCGGCATTCTTCAAGAAAATGCTGGTGATGAGCAATTAAAGCATTGGATCGAAGAGATAAATAGAAGGAGATGACATGAAAAAATTACGTTATTTAAGCTGGATTTTGATCATAATCGTGTTGATGGGAGGATGTTCATCGAAGCAGCAGGGTGATGAGGATGATTTGATGCAGAATGAAGCTGTTGAGGAAGAAATTGAAGATGGTGAAGAAGGTCAGGAAGAGATGAGCATTGTTTATATGAGTGAAGAGATCAGTGCTGACAGCCTGATTGCTGTTTATGATGCACTTGATGCACAGATTGAAGGAAATGTGGCCGTTAAGCTTTCTACGGGGGAGCCGGGAAGCAATTATCTGCGTACTGATCTCATCGGTGAATTGATACAGTCCTTTGATCATCCAACCATCGTAGAATGTAATACGGCTTATGGCGGACAAAGAGCGAATACAGCCATGCATTATCAAGTGGCAGAAGATCATGGTTATACGTCAATAGCGGATGTGGATATCATGGATGAGGAAGGGTCCATGACCTTACCGGTTTATGGAGGAACACGTTTAAGTGAAAATTATGTCGGTTCTCATTTTGAAAATTATGATTATTATGTAGTGCTGTCACATTTTAAAGGACATTCTATGGCGGGATATGGAGGTGCCATTAAAAATATTTCGATCGGTATCGCTTCCTCTGAAGGGAAAGCCCATATACACAGCAAAGGAACAGGCGGTAGTATGTGGAGCGGTGATCAGGATGCATTTTTAGAGTCTATGGCTGAAGCCGGCAAGTCCGTTGTTGATTATTTAGATGGGAATATATTATATATCAACGTCATGAATCGTCTTTCAGTTGACTGTGATTGTGATTCTAGTCCGGCAGAGCCGGATATGCATGATATTGGCATTCTTGCATCTTTTGATCCGGTAGCCTTGGATCAGGCTTGTATCGACCTTGTATATTCTGCAGCGGATGGGGCTTCATTGGTACAGCGCATCGAGTCCCGCAATGGATTACATACCTTGGAACATGCTCAAGAGATCAGGCTTGGAAGCAGAATCTATCAATTGGTCAATATTGATGAATAGTTGGAGATAGTGAAGTGAATTTAAGACGAGAGTTTGTTTATATCTGGTATTATTTCAGTGTTCAATTCGAACAGATCTTTGATTATTGGGTCGTTGGCATGATGATCGGTTCTGCGATTTCGGTATTTGCCAAGGATCATATTCATCATGCCCTGATATATTTGCAGAAGAAGCATTTCGGTATCTTTGGTATTTTTGTGGCTGCTTTTCTGGGTATTGCTTCTCCTTTATGTATGTATGGTACCATTCCGATTGCCGCATCATTTTCAAAAGAGGGTATGAAGGATGACTGGCTGGCTTCTTTTATGATGTCCTCGATCCTGTTGAATCCCCAGCTGATCATTTATAGTGCTGCCTTGGGGCAAGAAGTCTTGATCATACGTATTGCTTCTTGTCTGTTATGTGGTATCACAGCGGGATTATTGGTTCATTTTATTTATAAGGAACCATCATTTTTTAATTTTAATAGCTTTGATGAACCTGTAAATAAAGATACTGATGATAATTTAGTACTGCGTTATTTAAAAAATTTAGGACGTAATATCAAGGCCACCGGGGTGTATTTTTTCCTTGGTATCTTGCTTTCAGCTCTTTTTCAGCGCTATGTGCCTGCTGATGTGATGACTGCTCTTTTTGGTGGTGATGAAGCCTTGGGTGTCTTGATGGCAGCGACCATAGGTGTTCCGTTGTATGCCTGCGGCGGAGGAACGATTCCTCTGCTTCAACAGTGGCTGTGGGAAGGAATGAGCCTTGGCAGTGCCGCTTCATTCATGCTTACAGGTCCTTCGACAAAGCTCACAAATCTGGGGGCATTGAAGATCGTGTTGGGTTTGCGCCGTTTTTGTTTATATCTTGTTTATGTCATGGTCTTTTCTTTCATGACAGGTATGCTTATTAATTTAATCTTATAGAAGCAGTTGAAAAAACTGCTTTTTTATATGCGGACTATTTTTTTCTTGTGATTTATGTTATCCTTAAATTACTATTGATTCATTTTGCTCGATGATAATTTTTATGTCGTACATTATATGAAAAGGAGTGAAATGATGAAAGTGATGCTTTATATCTATGTTTTTATCTTTTGTGCCTGTATAGGCAGTTTTGCTAATGTGTTGATTTATCGTTTGCCTAAGGGAGAAAATTTTATAATAGGACGTTCTTATTGTCCTAAATGTCATCATACTTTAAAAATGAGTGAGATGATTCCGATATTCAGCTGGATATTATTAAAAGGGAGATGTCGCTGGTGCCGTCAGAAGATTTCAATCGCTTATTTCATTATTGAAGTAATAAGTGTGGGAATCGGATATTTTTGTTTTTCATATCATGGCTTTGGGTCAGGATTTTTTATCAGCTTTTTTATTTGTGAGCTGCTGCTTGTTGTAAGTGTGATCGACTTGATTACGATGACGATACCGGACAGTTTAAATATCATTCTGGCTTTTTTAGCAATCATCGCATATTGTCTTCATCCGGATATATCTTTGATTGAGCGTCTGATAGGCATGAGCGTTATATCGCTTCTGATGATTGTCTTAAATTTGTTTGTAATGGATTCTTTTGGCGGTGGAGATATCAAGCTGATGATTGCGGCAGGTTTTCTTTTAGGATGGCAAAAAACGCTTGTTGCCGGGGTGTTGGGGATCATGAGTGCTTCTGTTTATGCAAGTTATCTGTTAGTTAAAAAGAAAGCGAATCGCAAGACTCATATTCCTTTTGGGCCTTTTTTATCTTTGGGAATCATGATCAGCTTTTTTTATGGATGGCAGTTTATTGATATGTATTTGATGCTTGTGAAAGTTTGATACAAAGTTGTTGGGGGATATTGAATCATCTGAGTTAAAAATGTAAATCTGCTGTGTTATAATGATTGAGCAAAGAGGGGGTGAGATCATGGCAAGGATTCATTCTTTTGAAAGCTTTGGAACGGTAGATGGTCCGGGAGTTCGCTTTGTAGTCTTTATGCAGGGCTGTCCTTTAAGATGTAAATACTGTCATAATCCGGATACGTGGAATTTTCATGGCGGAGAGGAGTACAGTGTCGAAGAGGTTCTTCAAGAGATCATGAAATATAAAAATTATATTCGTGACGGCGGGGTAACCTTGAGTGGCGGAGAGCCTTTGATGCAGATTGATTTTGCAATCGAATTGTTCAAAAAGCTAAAAGAAAAAGGAATTCATACTTGTATGGATACGAGCGGTATTACCTTTGACCGTAAGGATACTTCTAAATTTGATGAGCTGTTAGAGGTATGTGATCTGTTTTTATTGGATATCAAGCATATTGATACGAAAAAGCATTTAGATCTGACCGGAATGCCTGCTGATCGTCCACAGGATTTTGCCCGTTATCTCGATGAAAAGCATAAGCCTGTCTGGATTCGTCATGTTCTTGTAAACGGTTACACGAATAATGAAGAAGATCTAAGAAGGACAAGAGCTTTTCTTGATACGCTGCATAATGTAGAGAAGGTAGAAGTGCTTCCTTATCATACGATGGGCGTTGTGAAATATGAAAAGATGGGGATTGAATATCCGCTAAAAGGTGTAGAGGTATGTACGGCAGATGAAATTCAAAAAGCAAAGGAGATATTAGGCGTATGCTGAATAATGAGAATTTTAAGGAAGTCTTGAAAGAAAGCAGATTTGCGGTCACGCTTATCAGCGGCGAGGGCTGCGCAAATTGTGTCAGCATGCTTCCGATGGTTTTAAAATTAAAAGAACGGGAGGATATGGATGTCTTCATCGTTGAAGTTGGTCCTTCAAATTATGAGATCAATGAGCATTATGATATCAAGGTCGTACCGACGATCCTGCTGACAAGCTTTGGAGAAGCGGTATCTAAAATTACAGGCTATCAGCCTGAGGAAATCTTTGAGCTTTATATCGATGCAAAGCTGGATGAAATTAATAAAAAGGGAAATCAAAAATAAGAGTTTTAGAGATGACTTGAAAAATGGTTTATGATACAATACATGCGTTAATGAAAGAGAGGTATTTATGTATAAAGGCTGGGAAGGTTTTGAATTAGGTAAATGGAGCAAGGAAATCGATGTCCGTGACTTCATTCAACGAAATTATACGCCTTATGAAGGTGATGACAGTTTCTTAGCACCTGCTACGGAAGCTACTAAAAAATTATGGGAGCAGGTATCTGAGCTTAATAAAAAGGAGAGGGAAGCCGGTGGCGTTCTGGATGCTGATACTAAGATAGTATCTTCATTGACCTCACATGCTGCCGGATATCTGAATAAGGATCTGGAAAAAATTGTCGGTTTCCAGACAGACAAGCCTTTTAAACGCTCATTACAGCCATTCGGTGGTATTCGAATGAGCGAAAGTGCTTTGAAAGCCTATGGCTATGAGCTTGATCCGGAAATCAAGGAAATCTTTACGAAATATCGTAAGACACATAATCAGGGTGTTTTTGATGTTTATACACCGGAAATGCGTCGTGCAAGAAGCTGTGCGATCCTGACCGGTCTTCCGGATGCATATGGACGCGGACGTATCGTTGGGGATTACCGCCGTGTTGCTTTATATGGCGTTGATTTTTTGATCAAGGATAAAGAAACATTGCATAAAGAAATTCTTTTGGGCAGCATGACAGAGGAAAGGATCCGTGAACGTGAAGAAGTGGCTGAACAGATTCGTGCTTTGTATGCCTTAAAGGAAATGGCTCAGATCTATGGCTGTGATATTTCTGAACCTGCAGTAACTGCGCAGGAAGCAGTACAGGCAGTTTATTTTGGTTATTTAGCTGCTGTTAAAGATCAGAATGGAGCGGCTATGTCTTTGGGACGTACATCTACATTCCTTGATATTTATATTCAAAGAGATCTGGATAAAGGAATCATTACTGAAGAAGAGGCTCAGGAATTGATCGATCACTTTGTCATGAAGCTTCGTCTGGTGAAATTTATGAGAACGCCGGAATATAATGAATTGTTCTCAGGAGATCCTACATGGGTTACTGAATCTATCGGCGGTATGGGACTTGATGGAAGAACTTTGGTTACCAAGAATTCTTTCAGGTTCCTTCATACATTGGTAAATCTTGGACCTGCACCGGAACCGAACCTGACGGTTTTATGGTCAACAAGACTGCCTAAGAATTTCAAACGCTTCTGCGCAAAGATCTCTATTGAAACAAGCTCGATCCAGTATGAGAATGATGATCTGATGCGTGTTGAAATGGGTGATGATTATTGTATTGCCTGCTGTGTATCCTGCATGAAGGTAGGAAAGGATATGCAGTTCTTCGGAGCCCGTGCCAATTTAGCAAAATGTCTGTTGTATGCTATCAACGGTGGTATGGATGAAGTGAAGAAGATCCAGGTATCACCAAGAATGGAGCCGATCACTTCAGAATATTTAGATTATGATGAAGTTATGGCGAAATATAATCAGATGCTGGAATGGCTTGCCGGACTTTATGTCAATACATTGAATGTCATTCATTATATGCATGATAAATATTGTTATGAAGCATTGGAAATGGCACTGCATGATCATGATGTAAGACGTTTCTTCGCAACAGGTGTAGCGGGATTATCCGTTGCGGCTGATTCTCTTTCCGCAATCAAATATGCGAAGGTAAAAGCAATTCGTGATGAAGATGGTGTTGTGGTTGATTATGAGGTTGAAGGTGATTTCCCTAAATTCGGAAACAATGAGGATCGTGTTGACCAGATTGCTGCTGATCTTGTTAAGAACTTTATGAATAAGATCAGAGAACATCGCACATATCGCAATGGCGTTCCTTCGATGAGCATCCTGACCATTACGTCAAATGTCGTTTATGGAAAGAAAACAGGAAATACACCGGATGGAAGAAAGGCCGGAGAACCATTTGCACCGGGTGCGAATCCAATGCACGGAAGAGATACGCATGGTGCGGTGGCTTCACTGGAATCAGTTGCGAAACTGCCATATGAATATTCAAGAGATGGTATTTCAAATACGTTCTCAATCGTACCAAATGCATTAGGAAAAGACGAATAAGAAGGAGGAAAAGAAAATGTCTGATAGAATTGATAACTTAGTAACGATGATCGATGGCTATGCCCAGAGTGGCGGACATCACTTGAATGTGAATGTATTCAACAGAGAAACACTGTTAGATGCACAGGCACATCCTGAAAAATATCCTCAGCTGACGATTCGTGTCAGCGGATATGCTGTTAATTTCAATAAGCTTACAAAAGAACAGCAGGATGATGTAATTCGCAGAACCATGCATGAATCAATGTAATTGAATCTTTGGATGACTGTATTGAGGCAGTCATCTTTTTTT
>NZ_CALVGS010000037.1 GCF_944327115.1 uncultured Traorella sp. | reverse complement strand
ATGACTGCATCTATTTAGATGAAGTATTATTAAAGGAAATCAGTTATGAACATAACGGCATTACCTTTGAAAATATCTATAAAGTCGAATATGAACAATCCTATCGTTCTTATATCCGTCAAATGATTCAAAATACGTTTAATATCCGTTCATTTCCCGCAATCGTAGCCCTTACCCAGACTGAAGACGGCTATGAAAAAACAGACAGCTTTGAATATGTCATCAATCAGGAAGAAAACCTTGAAAATTTAGAAAGCTTCCTGGAGAGAAACCATTTCTTCGATATATCCCAGAAAAACTAATAACCCCGTGCATCGTCACGGGGTTATTCTATATCAATCTAGTTTATTTCAATATGCGTATGATCTTTATCCATTATCTCAATCTTTGTATGACCGCCTAAATTTGTTTGAACCAATTCTGCCAGTTCTTTTAAAGCCTCTTCAAAATCATGTACACGTGCCATATCGACGCATTCAATACAAAGAAAGGCATTGTGAGTATCCTCTGTCAGCATGGTTCGGACAGCTTCCCGCCAATTCCAGCATCGGCAGATGACACCGGCATCATCTTTATATACGATTTCTCCTTCATACGGTGATTCAGCTTCATTTGATCCAAGCGTCACAAAATCTTCATCACCCTTCGCCTTGGTCAATAAGACATCACCTTCAAATTTATCGATATCTTCACCCCCACAAGGTAACGCATATCTTAAAGAAATCGCATTATAAAGATCTACTAAAGGGTTGATCGTCCTGATTTCATCTCCCTTATTGATCCTTTTCAATAAGGCCTCAATGGAAGATCTTGCCCCTTTTTTAGTTTTAAACTTTTGATAAGCCTCTCTCCATACCCTGACCACATCATTTTGACTGAATTCAGGCAGATTTAAATATGTTAATCCTTCTTTTCCATATTCCTTAAGTAATGTTGCATAATATTCTTCATCATGATCATACTGATTCTTAATATCCTTGCAAAGGATGATCCCTATTTTTGCCTCGGGAAACAATTCCCAAAAATCATCTTTTATCATAAACTTTGTCATTATAAATTTCTCCCGTTAGTTTCAATGATCTATTTAAACCAGTCGAAGCTATTCTTTTTATCTCACTTCTGAAGCGAATGTGATATATCATTTTTTAGAATAACGTGCCACGCATTTCTCACAGAATTTTGCGCTGCGTTCACTGGCTTTCTTCGCATATTCCTCAAAATCCATTTCATTGCCCTCTTTCACAGCAATATCACTCAATGAACGAATGACGACAAAAGGAACCCCGTAATGAGCGGCACAGTGGGCAATTCCTCCAGCTTCCATTTCAGAACAAAGGCTTTCCGGGAAATCATGCAATATCTTAGAAACCTGTTCATTACGGCTGATAAACTGATCCCCGCTTGCAATAAGTCCTGCATGGTAAGTGATCTTCATTTCTTCCGCTACGCTCTTAGCGGTATTGATCAACAGTGGATCAGCTTCAAAGAAAGCCCCTTTGCCACTTTCTCCATCCAAAACTGAAGTATCGAAATCATGTTCGACGACAGAAGTAGAGATCACACAGTCCAATACGTTTTCATCTTCTTTCAAACCACCCGCTGTTCCGATATTTAAGATTGCATCTATCGGAAAATGTTCCAACAGCAAGGTTGCAGAAATTGCGGCATTGACCTTTCCGCATCCGCTTAAACAACAGATCACTTTCTCATCCGCCAAAACAGCTTCATAAAACTTTTTATTGGCAATCGTTTTTTCCTTTACATCATGACATAAGGCTAAGATGGCCTCATTTTCAATGTTCATGGCACTAATAATCGCTATCATAAAGACTTCCTTTCACATACATAAAAATATTTTTCACCTTCATGGATCCCCTGCTTTTTAAAATCGGTATAAACGCTAACCTTAAAACCGGTTTCTTCACACCACTGGGTGATCACATGAGGATCATAGACACGCTGGATATGCTGTTCATAACTGGGATGGGCTTCTTGATCAAAGAAGACAAAATTCTGATAGATACAATCTTCATGTGATTCGATGCTCCATTCATAACCACAGCCATCAATCATGCCTTCTTCATAAAATTCATCCTCAAATTCTTTTAAACGGTCTAAGGAATGAACATCGAAGATAAACGTACCCCCTTCATTCAGATTCATATAGGCATTATGAAGTACCTGTTTAAAATCCTTTTCATCAATCAGATAATTCATGCTGTCACATAAACAAAGCACACAGTCTGCCTTTACATCCAGGGGTTCTGTCATATCATGGACGCTGAAATCAACAAGATGGGCATCTTTTTTCTTTTTTGCCATTTCGATCATCTCGCTTGAAAGATCACCGGCTTTCACATCATAGCCTTTTCTTGCTAAAGCAAGCGTGATTTCACCACTGCCGCAGGCATATTCTAATACGCTGTGAAACGATGCATGGTCTTCAATAAAATCAACCCAATCCTTTGTTGCTTCATCATCCTTTACTAAGGCATCATAAAAGCGGGCGAGTATCTGATACATTTACATCACCCTTTCACAATTGGCATAAAGCTTTTCAAGGCCATAGACCTCGCGCTCACTTTCTTCAAAGATATGAATGACGATATCATCACTGTCTACTAAAAGCCACTTGCTCGTATCATTGCCTTCGATATGACGATAACCATGACCATGCTCCAACAGGCTTTCCTTGACATAATCTGCCAATGAATGCAACTGGCGGGTATTGGTCGCACTGGTAATCACGACATAATCGATCAAAGGATTCAGCTCATGAAGCCGATAGACAACCGTATCGCTTCCTTTTGCTTTATCAATGGCTTCCAATACATCCTTTAAGGCATTGTTCATACTTTCTTCTCCTTTTTTAAATATTCGCTTTGTATCTGCTTCACATATGAAACAGCTGCATCTAAATTTCTTTTTGCTAAATTCAATTCATAGCTGGCATCATAGCCTCTGAGCGGTTCACATTTATCCGCAATATAGACGATCTGCGCATAAGGATCATCACAATCCCCTTTGACATGATGATGCACCGCTTGCAAGATATGCTTTTCTCTTATCTTAAACACTCTTTTTAAATAATGATCGGCCAGATAACCGTGCCAGATGGCCTTAGGCTCATCAAGATGATCTTTTTCATATACCTGCATAAAGCGTTCGCTTTTTTCAACATCCCAGCATTTACAGATATCATGCAACAGACCGATCACATAGGCATCTTCTTCATTCAAATGATGCGCACTTGCTAATTCCTTGCACACATTGGCAACACTGACGCTGTGAAGATAACGCTTTTCATTCATCGAATGACGGGCAAACTCGTGCAGATAGAGCCGGTGTTCCCAAATGTAGTTGCGTACGCTCTCACTGACATCTTGGAAAGCTCCGGCGCGCACCCGGGTCGATGAAATGTCAATACGCTTGAAAGGTACTTCCCTGAGATCATACGGACATTCGATCACTTCGCTGTCACGTTTGAAGACACGAAATTCTGCCAGCTTCATGCATTCTTCGATATCTTTCCATTTATCCAGTAATTTTGCCTGATCATTTCCGATATAAAAGACAAATTCATAGTCAAATCTCTGTTTCAGTTTTTGAAGCGTATGTATCGTATAACTCGGTATCGGCAATTCTTTTTCGACCGTACAAACCTTCATTTTTTTATAAGGGGCGATCGCCCGCCGGATCATTGCTGTCCGATCTTCAAAAGAAGTAGGCTTTTCCTGCTTGAAAGGAGAAAGCCTGCAGGGAACAAACCACACCTGTGAGCAGCCATCCTTCAAGATAGCCTTCGCCAAAGCAAGATGCCCTAGGTGGATCGGATCAAAAGATCCGCCTAAAAGTCCGATTCTTACAACTGACATAGATTCTTTTCACTCTTTCGATATAAGACAAAAGTATGTCCGATGATCTGTACGACCTCACTATGGGTCGCGCTCGCACATTGGATCGCTGCTTCCCGGACACTGATCGGAGATGTCTTTAAACAGCTGATCTTTACTAATTCATGAGCTTTGAGAGAATCCGAAAGCGTTGCACATAACGTATCGCTGACTCCCTCCTTACCGATCATGACAATGGCCTTTCTCGTCTGAGCCATTCCTCTTAATTTACTTTTTGCTTTTCCGTCTAACATTTAAATCATCGCCTTTCTGAAGGTCACAGAAACTCTTTCATCCACGACCACTTCTACTTTATCAACTTTTCCTCGTATGCATACAAATCCTAATCCGAAAATAACGATATCCTGGCCATCAATATTTCCCTGATAGGTAATCTTCTTTAAATCAGAGATATTTTTTGAAATGGTAGGAGAAAGCTCTTTTCCCAGATGATTCTGCCACAGTTCATCTGCCTTTTCACATTTTCCGCGATGAAGCTTCATCTCATTGGAAAAATAACAGGTGGCACTGACACCTTCACATCCCCAAAGATCAATACGTGCATAACCGCCGATCGACAGTGACTGGTTGCCTTTTAGCTGATAGACCGTTGGTTTGATCGGTTTAAGCGGAATCAGCTTTTTCAGATCCTTATCTTCACAATACGTTAAAACGCTGCCTTTAGCCATAAGACCCGGTGTATCATAGATCTTATAATCTTCATACTCCATTTCAATCAATCCCAAGGTCGTACCCGGATGAGGACTGGTCGTAATCTTGGATTGCCGCAGCAACGCATTGACCAGCGTGCTCTTACCGGCATTGGCCATTCCCATCATCACGATATCTTTGCCGTTTCGCAACTGTGCAAAGGCCTCTAACAGATTGTCAATGCTCGGATTGTTTTCACTATACGCATGATGAACCAGATCTTCTACGATAACGACACCTTTCAGATCGATCCCTTCTTCTTTACACCGATGAATGATAAATTTTGATAATTTCTCATAACCGATCGATTTTGGAAGCAGATCACGTTTCGTTCCTACTAACAATATTTCTTTATTCCTGCTGTGTGCCATGATCCTTGAAAAAAGTCCTGCTTCAAAATCAAACAGATCGACGACATAACAGATCAAAGCATCCAGCTGATTCACTTCCTGCAGCACGCTATCCGCACTGATTCCCTGCCGATAACTTACCATGGCATCATTATAATGCGTCAAACGAAAGCAACGCTGACAGATCACGGCATCGCTTTTAGGTGTATATCCGATTTTATTCGCATCCTCGCTTTGGAGCACAGCTCCGCATCCTAAACATTTTCTCATAATCTCTCCTTTAAGATCCTATTCTCTATTTTCCTGGACAGACGGGTATAAAAGATATCCGCTTCACTGATCGGTCTTACATAAATATTTCTCAGCTTCATTCCCTTAGCTCCCCAGATATCCGTAAACAGCTGATCACCGATACAGATCACCTGTTCTCTTTTAAGATGATTTTTTTTCAATATCTTCATATAAGTATGGGGCAGGGGCTTAAGAGAAAAGCCATACGCCTGACATCCCAGATCATCCGCAATCTTTTGAATCCTGCCACCATGATTATTCGATATCAGAATCACCTTCAGCCCTAAATCCTGTGCTTTTCTGATCCATGCCTTCTTCTCATCTGAAATGACAAGTGCATCATGCGTGCATAAAGTATTATCCACATCACAGATAATTGCTTTGATCTCTTCTTTTTTTAATTGATCCAAGTCAACATCCAAAAGACTTGTCTTTATTTCATCCGGATACCAGTTTATCTTCATCTTTCTTATTATACTTGATTTTTATCCAAAAAGAAACTGAGTCTGCTTTCATTTTCCATATCAAATGATTTTATCTTTATCAAATTGAAATGCTAATTCATGAAAAAAGCCGATTGTTTTTTGATGCGCAAATAAAACGACTCTGATGAGTCGCTTTATTAAATGAATCAGTCTTTTCAGCCCCAATTACAATATACAAACATATTCGTCACAGTTTCTTGCAAAGACCATAAAGAAACACGGTATCGATGATTGTCAACAAGAAATTTGATTAATTTATTTTAAGTAATCCTGTTAAAATAATCATCACAAAAGCGATGCCATTTTTCTTCATATTCTTGTTTCGTTAATAAAGGCATATCAAAGACATGAAAAATACCTCTGCGTTGTGCTTCTTCCATAAAATCCTTTGCATAATCACCAGCATCTTCAAAATAACAGCTGACATGAGAGATTTCTTTTAACTGAGCGATCTTCATGCGTGTATGACCATCAAGCGAAACGATTTTCCCATCTATCTTAGTAACCGGTATCAAAAATTCATCTATATATGGCAAAAGTCTTTTTACTTTCTCTTCATTCACATAAAATTGAGATACATAAATCTCTTCTAATCTCATATCAAAAAAAGATACCTGTTCATATTCTTTTAATATATGTCCCTTTTGATCAACAAAACGGCTGACATGACCCGCAAAAAAATGAAATTCCTCCATGGCTTCATTTAAATAATTGATATTTGAAAATGTTACCCTGCAGGTATTTCGGTCCAATACTTGAAACGCATAGGTTTCATCATTGATGACATAGGCCCCATGCTGATCAATGATGCTTTTCTCAAAGCGTTCATCATACACTTCAATACGTTCAATTTTCATAACTCTTTAAATATCTCCCCAATATATTTATCTGTTTTTTCATAAAGAACCAGCATGATCAAATAATTGCCCACTCCATGAATCAAGTCAAAAAACAATCCCTTAAGCCAATAAGACAGGGCTGCTTCAAATGAAAAGATAAGATAAGGAAATGCGAAAAATAAGCCAAAGACAAGTCCATAAGCACCACTGAAAAGAGCGAGCTGATGTTCATTTTTAAAGATGTTTTTTGTATAAAAACTGATCATGACCAATCCATTCCACATGATGAAATACATGATGGACCAATCCCCAAACCCATATAAGACGATCTGTAAGAAACAAAAGATCGTAGCGATCGATAGTGAATGGGCAAGCTTAAAATGTCGTCCGAAGAGGATCAAAAGAAAGCTGACAAGTTCGATATTGGGTAAAAAGGCCAGGATTTCTTTGGATATCGTTAAGATCGCACTTAAAAGTGCGATCAGGGTCATTTCTTTGATTTTACTCATAGGCCTTCAGCGTAAAGGTAAAGTGATCACCATCTTCTATCACAAGGACATCCGCAGCATCACAAAATGAGTTTTTGATACACTGGGCATTATTTTCAGAATCATAGGTCCAATACTTACCACCCGCCTCATCCTGCCTATACAGCTCATCCACACCCATGCCTGTAATATACATGCCATAGGTGCTTTGTTCACTTTCAAGCAAGATTTCTTTTTTTTCTTTCAGTTCTTCTAATAATTCACCTAAGGTAGCTGCATTCGTATCCACTTGCTGATCATAAACCAGCGTATCCTCATTTTTAATGGTTATCTGAATGACTTTTGAATCATGATCTCCTAAGGTTATCTTATAAATGCCATAGCCGATAAAAAGCAATATCAAAAGGCTAGCGGCGATGATGATTTTTTTTGTTTTGCTCATAACTTCTTCCTTTCTGCACTGATCTTGGACGGATCAGACATTTCTTTGAAAAGCCGATCAGGTCCTGACGTCCTGCTTTTGTAAGTGCCTCATACACCAGATCATAGTTGGCCGGTGAACGGTACTGCATCAAAGCACGCTGCATGGCTTTTTCATGAGCGCTTTTTGGCACATAGACAGGCGTATTGTCACGAGGATCGATGCCGGTATAATACATGGCCGTTGACAGGGTTCCGGGTGTCGGATAAAAGTCCTGGACCTGCTCTGGCTGATGGTGGATATCTCTGAGATATTCCGCCAGTTCAATAGCCGCATGAAGATCACTTCCCGGATGAGAGCTCATCAGGTAAGGAACCAGATACTGATTCTTATCATATTCTTCATTCAGCCGATAATATTTCTCCACAAATTTCTTATATAAACCGCTCCTTGGTTTTCCCATCTTATCCAAGACCCTATCGCTGATATGTTCCGGAGCCACCTTTAATTGTCCTGAAATATGATAGCGGACAAGCTCCCTGAAAAATTTCTCATCTTTATCATACATGAGATAATCATAACGGATACCACTGCGCACGAAGACCTTTTTAACCTTCGGCAAGGCTCTTAATTCCTGTAAGAGCGAAAGATAATCCGTATGATCGACCTTTAAATTATTACAAGGTTTGGGCCATAAACACTGTCTGTTCACACAGGCACCATGGGTCAGCTGTTTGGCACAGGCAGGTTCTCGGAAATTGGCCGTAGGACCGCCCACATCATGAATATAACCCTTAAAATCAGGTTCCTCGGTAATCTTTTTAGCTTCATTGATAATACTTTCATGCGATCTTGCCTGGATGATCCGTCCCTGATGGAAGGTCAGCGCACAGAAATTACAGGCCCCGTAACAGCCACGATTCGATATCAAAGAAAACCGGACTTCTTCAATAGCCGGTACTTTTTCCTTATAAGAAGGATGGTAAGTACGCATATAAGGCAGGGCATAGGCATCGTCAAACTCCTGCTGTGTCAATGGACGATTCGGACGATTCTGTACGACATAACAGTCCTCATAAGGTTCTACAAGCGTTCTGGCATTGAAATGATCGGTATTCATATACTGGATCTTAAAGCTTTTGGCGTATTCCTTTTTAGAATTTTTCACGCTGTTGAAATCAGGCAGGATGATCGGATCATAGGCCACACTTAAATCCTTGGTCTTATAAACCGTTCCATCCAGATATGTCAGATATTTCACATCTAAGCCGCTGTCAAGGGCATCCGCAATCTCAATGATGCTGTTTTCACCCATGCCATACATCAATAAATCGGCACTGGAATCCAATAAAATCGAACGTCTGACCGTATCGCTCCAATAATCATAGTGAGCTAAACGTCGCAGGCTGGCCTCAATACCGCCAATCAGAATGACCGCATCCTTATAGGCTTCACGAATCTTGTTGCAGTAAACGATCACAGCCCTGTCCGGTCGTTTTCCCATCACACCGCCCGGTGTATAGGCATCCTTTTTTCTTCTCTTCTTGGCCACCGTGTAATGATTGACCATCGAATCAATATTACCGCTCGATACTAAAAAACCTAACCGTGGCTTTCCAAACCTTTGAAAATCATCTACGCTGCGCCAATCCGGCTGGGCCAAAAAGCACACCTTATAGCCATGGCTTTCCAGCGTCCGGCAGATGATCGCCGCACCAAAGCTTGGATGATCCACATAGGCATCACCGCATACATACACAAAATCCGGCTGTTCCCAGCCTCTTTCTCTCATTTCTTCATAAGTTACCGGTAAAAATCCACTCATATGTCCTCCTCTCGATCATCAAACATCTGCATGTTCCATAATAAATTACGACCATCAACATATACTTAACTGAGGTGAATCATGTTTGAAATGTTACAGCTTGGTTTTATGGAATTTTTAGGATTTTGCGGCTTCATTCAAAACAAACGCTTTAAAGACCCTTTGACAAAACAAGAAGAGCTGCACTATCTTGAACGTTTGGCCTTAAAGGATGATGAAGCCCGCAATATGCTGATTGAACACAATCTTCGTCTGGTCGCCCATATCGTTAAAAAATACGACATCAAAAAAATGGACAAAGATGATCTGATCAGTGTGGGTACCATTGGTTTGATCAAAGCCATCGACACCTTTAAGATGGAAAGCGGTCATAAGCTGACAACCTATGCCGCCCGATGTATTGAAAATGAAATTCTGATGGCCTTACGCGTCAATCAGAAACATTCCCAGACCGTTTCTTTAAACGAAACGATTCAAAAAGATAATGATGACTCGCTCTCCCTTATCGACTGTCTGGCAGATACCGAAGAAGATGTCATCGATACTTTTATGAAAAAAGAAAACATTCAGAAAATGATGTCCCATTTTGAAATCCTTGATGAACGTGAAAAAGATATCCTCATCAAACGCTATGGTCTTTTTAATCATGAAGAAATGACCCAGAAAGCCATTGCCCAGGAATACAACATTTCCCGTTCCTATGTATCCCGCATTGAAAAAAGAGCCATCATTCAGTTATGCAAAGCCTTTTATCAATAAGGAATATAAGTCATTGGCAATTTCAGATTGGCAACGACCTTAACGATCGCTTTCTTAAAATCCTCTTTATCAAAAATAAAGACTTCAAAGTAAATGCGCTTTAACGCAATACCGCTGCCACAGATACGGGCAATTCCTAAATCATACAACAAGTCATTGAGTTCTTTTTCAAGAACTCTTTTTCTTTGAGCTTCTTTCTCATTAAATTCATCAATTTCAAGCACCAGAAAGCCAACCTCTCCTTGCAAACGTGTGATCTGATTCAAAGAAGTACGCTCATGATTCATCACTTCCACAAAATTCAACGGCTGGATCGTTGATATTAAGATACGGTCATTTAATAATTCATCGCTGACCTGATCTTCATTTAACTTATAAACCGTATAAATCTGGGTACAGTCACTATATGTCTTATAGTTATGAAGCTCCATAAAATCAATGATCTCATCATACCCTTCTCTTAAAGGAACATATTTGACCCCTTCTTTTTCATTTGAAGAACAATCGATCTTCTCCACATAGCTATTGACGACAAGATCACCTAAGACATTTTCTACGAATGTTGAACCAATGACTTCCTTTTCATTCTCGTTCATCTTATCAAAGGCTTCGCATACAAGCGATACCGAAAAGCTGTCCTGCACCTTGGGTGTTTCAATAAAACCGATCCTGATATCATCGATCGTATAATCTTTTTCTTCTACCTGGAAACGATAATGATAGATCTTTTCACTCAAAGGCGGGATGCAGTCAAAGATGATCCAGTTATCAGAAAGTGCTTTTGGCGCAAACTTTTTAAGATAGACACAGATGATCTGGCTTGTCTTATCTTTCATCGGTTCAAAGACCAATAGATTCAATGCATCATCTTTTTCCAAAGAAAGATAACAGCCGGCTGTCTTTAGACATTCATCACCCAGCTTCTTTTCCCATTCCTTGATCTTATCCGGATCATTGGCCTGTAAAGCCGCTTCAATCTTTTCCCTGTTTTTTAAAAAATATGTCCAGAATGCTTTCGCATTTGTTTTTATGCTCATACCATGACCTCACTTTTTCTTTATTCTATCATATTTTTAGGCTATAATGTTCATATGAAACCGATTTTATTAACAGAAACGATCAAAAATTAAACGACGCTGGATGAATGGCTCACAAAACATTTCTTTTCCAAAAAACAGCGCCATCTTTTAAAGATGGAAAAAAGGATCCGTGTCAATCATCAGATCATTACCCATGACATTCATCTTTTTAAAAAGGATCTTCTTGAAATCAACTGTGCCAAGGAAGAAAAAAATGATCTTGAACCCATCGATCAAGACCTTGAAATCCTCTATGAAGATGACATCGTTTTAGTAGTCAATAAACCGATCCATATGATCGTTCATGAAGATGGCAGTCACGGAATCACCTTAGATCGAATCGTTGCCGGATATTTTCAAAAGACCCATCAGCTCTGTCCCATTCGTCATATCCATCGTTTAGATCAAGATACCAGCGGCTGTATCTTATACTGTAAGCAGTCCTACCTTCAGCCTTACTTTGATCATGCGATAAAGACCAAGCAGATCAGACGTACCTATTTGGCCATCGTACAAGGCAAGATCAGCCAGGCGATGACCATCAGTAAAAAGATCGGCAAAGATCGTCATGCCAACCGTTTTCGTGTATCTTCATGCGGTGTTGAAGCCGTCACCCATCTCAAACCTTTGACCTATAAAAATGATAAAACACTGATCGAATGCCAGCTTGAAACCGGCCGTACCCATCAGATCCGTGTCCACCTTTCAAGCATTTCCCATCCACTCATAGGTGATAAGCTTTATGGAACAGCTTCACAATATCGCTGTATGCTTCACTCCTATTCTTTATCATTCATCCATCCTTTGACCCATAAAAAGATTGAAGTCATCTGTGAAATGCCAAAGGATATGCGTTTATGTATGGAAAGCTGAAATGTCACCAAAATAAAAGTGGAGGTGACCCTATGGCACAGAAGACAAAGCACAAGCCTGGAAGTAACTGCACTGAAAGCGGCAAATATTCTGAATATACAGAAGATGGAACACTCGTCAATGAAGATATCGACGTAGAAGAAGGCAGAAGATTCCCTCCTGCACAGGAAAAAGGCAGTTATTTTCAAAAACAAAAGAAATAAATTTGAAAAAAAGAATCAAGCACAATATGTGTCCTGATTCTTTTTTATATTACATATTTTTGATAAATGCCTTATAACCTAAATAAGCTTCATAAACATCCACCTTAGAAACAACTTCCCAAGGTGCATGCATGTTCTGAACCGCTACACCGGCATCCACGACTTCCATACCATACTGGGCAGAGATATAGGCGATCGTTCCACCACCGCCCTGATCAACACGGCCCAGTTCACAAGTCTGGAAAGAAACATTTTCTTTGTTCATGGCATTGAACACTTCAACCAAAAATTCCGGATTTGCATCATTGCTGCCGCTCTTGCCACGTGAACCTAAGAATTTGTTGTAGCACAGACCCTTTCCTAAGAAAGCTGTGTTCTTCAATTCATTGACACTCGGATAGTTTGGATCATAGCCTGCGGAAACATCACTGGAAAGCATCTTTGAATTGCTTAAGCATCTTCTCAGATTTAACTCTGAATAATCATCTAAGACATTCATCAGTTCTGCTACCGTATTTTCAAAGAATTTAGAAGAAGCACCTGTGGCACCGATACTTCCGACTTCCTCTTTATCTGTCAATAAGACAACGCTTGTACGATTAGCTGTTTCACTGTCCAATAACGCTGCCAGTGAAGTATAAGCACATACACGATCATCATGACCATAACCCATGACCATTGAACGATCCAGACCATAATCTCTGGCTTTTCCGGCAGGAACCACTTCCAGCTCAGCCGTTCTGAAATCTTCTTCTTCAATGTTATATTTTTCTTTCAACAGTGTTAAGATCGCTTCTTTTGATTTATCCTTCTCAGCACTCTTGCTTGGAATCGAACCTACTAAAACGTTCAGATCTTCACCCTCGATGACCTTTGAAGCAGTCTTGCCCATCTGATCACCGGCTAAGTGAATTAAAAGATCACTGATACCAACGACAGGATCACTGTCTTCTTCACCGATCACCACATTGATCACGCTGCCATCTTTCTTGACAACGACACCATGCAAAGCCAAAGGCAAAGTGACCCACTGATACTTCTTGATACCGCCATAGTAATGAGTATCCAAAAGCACCAGATCATTATCCTCATATAAAGGATTCTGCTTGATATCAATTCGAGGTGAATCGATATGAGCACCCAAAATATTTAATCCCTTTTCCAAAGGCTCCTTTCCGATATGGAATAAAGCCAATGTCTTTTTCATATGTGCCGCATAAACCTTATCGCCTGCTTTTAATGTTTCCTTCTTCTCAATTACTTCATTGAGATCACGATAACCCTTTGCCTTTGCCTGGGCGATCGCTTCACTGACACATTCCCTTTCTGTCTTGCAATCTGAGATAAACTTCTTATAGTTTTCGTTGAAATCAAATACAGC
Source organism: uncultured Traorella sp. (assembly GCF_944327115.1). Taxonomy (GTDB): domain Bacteria; phylum Bacillota_I; class Bacilli_A; order Erysipelotrichales; family Erysipelotrichaceae; genus Traorella. The sequence continues at coordinate 2,845 of NZ_CALVGS010000037.1, read as the reverse complement.
TTTTGTATCACTGTATTTTTCCCATGCACATTTATTTTCCATAAAAAACCCTCCTTGTATTATTATACTCTATTTTTTAATATTTTCTACTCCAAAGACTTAAACTGTGCCTGATATAAACGGGTATATAAACCATTCTTTTCCAAAAGCTGTTCATGACTGCCCCTTTCCGTAATTCGATGATCCTCAATGACCACGATCTCATCCGCATTTTTGATCGTTGAAAGGCGATGGGCCACGACAATCGTCGTTCTTCCCTTGCATAATTCATCTAACGCATCCTGAATCAAGATCTCTGTCGCATTATCCAAGGCACTGGTTGCCTCATCTAATATAAGGATGGCCGGATTCTTCAGAAAGACGCGGGCAATGCTTAAACGCTGCTTCTGGCCACCGGAAAGCTTGATGCCTCGCTCACCGATCTGCGTATCATAACCCTCAGGAAGCGTCATGACATAATCATGGATATTGGCTCGTTTTGCCGCTTCAATGATCTCCTCTTCACTGGCATTTAAATTACCATAGGCAATGTTTTCTCTGATCGTACCTGTAAACAAAAAGACATCCTGCTGCACGATCCCGATATTTTTACGTAAAGATTCAAAACGAATCTCTTTGATATTCTCCCCATCGATCCGAATCTCACCTTGTTCTAAAGGATAAAAGCGAGGAATCAGATGACAGATCGTCGTCTTGCCGCCGCCGCTCGGTCCTACAAGCGCCACCGTCTTTCCCGGTTCGATATTGAGTGAAATATCATGCAAGACCTCTTTTCCATTTTCATAATTGAAGCTGACATGATCAAACTCAATATGACCTTTCACATCCTTCAGATCATGGGCATTAACGCTTTCCTGTTCGATCGGCTGATCCAAAAGCTCAGTAAAACGCTTGAAGCCTGTTGCACCGTTTTCCAGCTGTTCGACAAAATTGATCAGCTTCTTGATCGGTGAGATAAAGTTGTTGACAAACAACATATACGTTACAAAATCCGCAAAATTGATCCAACCGTTAAAAGTATAAATACCACCGGCCATCAATACGACAACATTCAATAAATCAATGATAAAACCTGTACCGCTATAAAAATAAGCCATCGCCTTATAAGACAACTCTCTTGCCTTCACATAGGCATTATTCCCCTGTAAGAACTTTTCCTCTTCATAATGGGCATTATTAAAAGCCTTTGATACCCGGATACCACTGATCGCATTATTTAAATTCGCATTGATGACACCCACCTGTACACGACTTTCATGAAAAGCAGCATGCATGCTTTTTCTTGACTGAATCGCAATATATACAAGAACCGGAATAAACGCAAAAATGATCACCGTCAAAGCCACATTGATCGTACATAGATAAATAAATGCCCCTAACATCATGATCACTGAAAGAAAAAGATCCTCAGGTCCATGATGTGCCAATTCAGAAATATCCTGTAAATCATTGACCATCCTGGACATGATCGTTCCTGTTTCATGTTCATCATAGTAACTAAACGGAAGCTTCTGTAAATGATTAAAGACCTCTCTTCGCATATCCGCCTGCATATGAACACCCACCATATGACCAAAATATGTCACAAAGTAATTCAACAGCATTTTTACGATATAAATGCCAAGCAGCACGATCGCACTGGTAATCAAAAGACGCAGCTGCCGATTCGGAATATAGTCATTCAGCATATTACGCGTAATGATCGGATAAATCAGATCACACATAGAAATCAGGAAAGCCGCACATAAATCTAAAATAAACATCTTCTTATGCGGCTTATAATACTGCATAAACCTTTTTATCATATCTAACCTCTCCTAAAACCCTTTTATTATACCATAATATCAATAAAACAAAAGTCACGTCCCTCAATCAGACAAGAAAAAATCCCCATAAAATGGAAATATTTTCCATTTTATGGGTTCTTTCTATTTCTTGATATCTTTACTATGAAAAGCAGTATTCAATCCATCACCTAAAACGACACGATCACCGTTGATTTCAGTTACAGTATTTTTGTGATTCAATACATCCGCAATCAGCAAGACCCCTTCATAAGAATATCTTGAAGTTGGTGTGACCTTATCACCGACCTTGATATCAGGTGAAACTGTAATGTCACCATCATTCACCCAGCACAGACCATCATCTAATAAATATGTAGACATACCATTAACCTTCAAACGTCTTGTGATCTTACCGCTGTCACGCAGCATCTGACCAGCCGGAATATAATTCTTGACAGCCGCCGCATCCGTAGATGATCTGTAACAGGTTGTAAACCGCACCGTTTCTGCTTTTTTATTGATTTCAGAAAAATGCCGGACTATTTTATTTAATGTTTTTTTCTCAATATCAACATTTAATTTCTTTGTATTAGAAACAGACTGATTATCTACAATCATTTGTGCCATATTATCACCTCCTATGTTTTTATGTTGATTTTATGAAATTTTATTTTTATAATGAAAGCAGGAATGCGAAAGGAGAAAACTATGAAAGAATATAAAGTGTACATTGGCTCATTATCGAATGCAAGTAAATATTTAGAAAAAACTGAAAAAAATCTGAATGAATTGGCCAAAGAGGGATACAGAATCGTTGGTGTTGCTCCTTATGGAAGTAATGTGAATATCTATCTTGAACGTGACATCCCTGATGAAGAATAACCGACATAGTTCGGTTTCAGATTGTTGACAAAATGCCCTTTTTGGAAAGCCAATTTCCAATGGGGCATTTATTTTTATGTCTTTTTCTCAAATTATCTGGTATTTTTAAGATATAGAATGGTATTTTAGGCTCTTTTCCAGCTCCATAATGCCATCTTTTTTAAATTATGACACCC
>NZ_CALVGS010000036.1 GCF_944327115.1 uncultured Traorella sp. | reverse complement strand
GGGAAGCTGAAATATGCGAAGCGGTTAGGGTTAAGCATTCACCACAGTGCGGCGTATGTGATCGCAAGGAGGGGAGAAGGATACCGTGAAAGGATACCGAAGGAATATCATGAATACAGGGAATGGAAAGAAGTGATCAGGGATCTGGGGAAAGCGACATTGGAGGAATGTCAGAGGACACCGTATTTAAGCCTGTTCAGATAGAAAAGAAGCAGGACCCGGCAGTCATGCGATTCACTGGAAGATGGGAGCATGGGGAAGGGATGGAATCCTGTGAAAGATTAAATCATAAGCTGACAATGGAACATTTCGCCAAAGCCTTGCGCTACAGAGAGAAGCAAAAGAAGGAGATGGGAAGGGGTCAGTGGAACCACGCCGCTAGAAAGGTAGGTGGGTATGCAGATAGGGAGTTACTTATTTGCATATGATTTTGGTTACAAAATCATTTTCTTGCACATCAGGAAATTTCATTTTTGATTAATAAGAGAATGTAAGAGAAAAAATAGTGATATATTATGATAATTTATATCATTATTTTTATAAGGACAGAAATGTCTTTAGAGCGTGTCTATAAGAAAGCTTCTTAAGTGGGTAATGAAGATAAGGAGTCACTTATTTGTATATGATCCAGATAACAAATCTTTGATTGTACGCTTTTCCATATAGTTTTATATCATTTACCTGTGATATAATATTTTCATGAAAAAAGTATATCTTATTGGCGGTACCATGGGTGTCGGTAAAACATCGGTATGTCAGTATTTAAAAAAGGAATTGTCGAATAGTGTTTTTCTTGATGGGGACTGGTGTTGGGACAGCTTTCCTTTTATCGTAAATGAAGAAACAAAGACCATGGTCATTGATAATATCGTATATCTATTAAATAATTTTATTCATTGTTCTGTTTATGAGCATATCATATTTTGTTGGGTCATGCATGAACAGCCGATCATTGATGCGATCGTTGAAAGATTAGATGTGTCACATTGTGATCTGTTTGTTTATTCATTGACAGCAGATGAAGAAACTTTAAAAGAGCGATTGAAAAAAGATATTGATGAGGGTAAAAGGAGTGCAGATGTGCTTGAAAGAAGTCTTGAAAGGCTTCCTTTATATGAAAAGCTTGATACGATAAAGATTGATACAAGTCATAAAACGATGGCGATGATCGCCGATGAGGTAATTCAAAATACAAATGATATAAAGCTGCGCCTATATCGTAAAGAAGACCTTGCTGTTCTTGCAAAGCTGTTTTATGAGTGTGTACATACGGTGAATGCAAAGGATTATACAAAAAAGCAGCTGGATGCTTGGGCCGATGGCCAAATCGATGCGGAAAAGTGGCATCGCTCTTTGATGGAACATATCAGCTATGTGGCTGAAAAAGAAGGAGAAATCGTAGGGTTTGGCGATATCGATCCGGGTGGATATTTAGATCGCTTATATGTTCATAAGGATCATCAGCATCAAGGGATAGCAACTATGTTGTGTCAGCGTCTTGAATGTTCGGTGCATGTCCCTAAAATTGTGGTTCATGCCTCTATTACCGCAAGACCTTTTTTTGAGAAAAGGGGCTATCGTGTCAAAAAGGAACAGCAAGTTGAAAGAAAAGGGATCTTATTGACCAATTATGTCATGGAGAAAATCATTTAGGAGAAGTTATGGAAGTGTTGTATAGCGATAAAAATATGGTCGTTTGTATCAAGCCAGTAGGGCTTGATTCAGAAAAGCAGGTCGTAGAAATTCTTCAAGAGCAGCTGAAAGGAAAAATCTATCCGCTGCATCGCTTGGATATGAATGTGGGTGGGGTCATGGTGTATGCCCGTCATTCAAGAAGTGCGGCTTTATTTTCGAAAATGATTCAAGATCATGAAATGATCAAGGAATATGTGGCCATGGTTCATGGTGTCGTGCCTGAATGTGAAGTCTGGGAAGATTATCTTTTTAAAGATTCCCGGAAGAATAAAGTTTTTGCCGTGAAGAAGATGCGCAAAGGGGTGAAGCAGGCAAAACTGGAATATAAACGGTTAGGAATAGAAAATGATACCTCTCTTGTAAGAGTTCGTCTGCATACAGGAAGAAGTCATCAGATCCGCGTGCAGTTTGCAAGCCGAGGCTTTCCTCTTGTCGGCGATCATAAATATGGTTCAAAGGCCAAGGCTGTTTCACCCATGCTTTTCTCATGCCGGCTTTCTTTTCCTTACGAAGGAAAGACATATAGCTTTGAAGCTTATCCTATATGGGCACAAAAGATGATTCAGTTGGATATCCAAAGATTATCGAATCATTATGAAGTAAGAAGGCTTGAAAATGAAAATATCGATCAGATTTATGATCTATGTAAGGAAAATCCTTTATTTTATGAATATCATCCGCCCTTTGTCACCAAAGAAAGCATTGCAGATGATATAAAGGCGTTGCCGCCACATAAGGAATATAAGGATAAATATTATATCGGTTTTTTTGAAGGTGAACATTTAGTGGCATTCATGGATCTGATCTTGGATTATCCGAAGGCAAAGACGGCTTTTATTGGCTTTTTCATGATGAATAAACATTATCAGGGAAAAGGAATCGGTACGCAGATCATTGAGGAAGCATTTGCTTATTTGATGGAAAAAGGGTTTGAAAGAGTCCGGTTAGCTTATGCGAAAGGTAATCCGCAGAGTGAAGCGTTTTGGATAAAGAATGGTTTTATAAAAACAGGTTTGGAAATACCGAATGATTTTTCAAGTTATATCGTTATGGAAA
>NZ_CALVGS010000035.1 GCF_944327115.1 uncultured Traorella sp. | reverse complement strand
GCGATACATTCTTCATCCGTTGCATCCAATCGTCCATAACGGATATTATCCAGCACGGTTCCTGTAAACAGATGGGTATCCTGCAAGACCATGCCTAATGATCTTCTAAGATCTGCTTTTTTGATTTTATTGATGTTGATGCCATCATAACGTATCTTTCCGTCTGCGATATCATAGAAGCGATTGATCAGATTTGTAATCGTCGTCTTACCGGCACCTGTACTGCCGACAAAGGCAATTTTCTGTCCCGGTGTCGCATACAGTTTGATATTATGAAGGACGATCTTATTTTCATCATAGCCAAAATCAACATCATCAAAGGTAACATCACCTTCAAGCTTCGTATAAGTGATCGTATGATCTGCTTTATGCGGATGTTTCCATGCCCAAATACCGGTACGCTTTTCAGTTTCACTTAAGCTGCCGTCAGGATTTTCGATGGCATTCACAAGTGTCACATAACCATTATCGACTTCACTTTCTTCATCCATCAGATCAAAGATACGGTTGGCACCGGCCATGGCCATGACGATACTGTTGATTTGCTGGGATATCTGACTTACCGGCTGGGTTGAATTTTTATTCAGTGTTAAAAATGATACAAGGGTTCCAAGCGTGAGCCCCGAATAACCGCCAAGCGCCATGATTGCCCCGATGATGGCACATAATACATAGCTGATATTACCGATATTGGCATTGATCGGCATTGAAATGTTGGAGAAAGTATTGGCTGCATTTGCACTTGCACGCAGCTCTTCATTTAAAGCTCGGAAATCCTCCAGGCTTTTTTCTTCGTGACAGAAGACCTTTACGACCTTTTGTCCTTCCATCATTTCTTCGATGTAACCATTTACGATACCCAAATCTTTTTGCTGCTTAGTGAAATAAGTACCAGACTTGCCAGCAATTTTAGATGTAGCGATCAGCATGATACCGATCATGAACAAGGTAACCAAGGTCAATGGAATGTCTAACACGATCATGCTGATAAAGGAAGAAATGATCGTTACGGATGAGTGGATCAGCTGGGGAATGCTTTGACTGATCAATTGACGAAGGGTATCGACATCATTTGTATAGATAGACATGATATCACCATGAATATGGGTGTCGAAGTATCTGATAGGTAAAGACTCCATATGTTCAAACAGCTCAACACGAAGATTACGCATCGTACCCTGTGTGATATTGACCATGATGCGGTTATAGGCATAAGCACACAGGATACCGGCGGCATAGATCTCAGCCAAGCTAAGCAAGGCTTTTGCTAAGGAAGCAAAATCAGGATCAGCCGAACGTGTCAAAGGTACGATATAATCATCGATCAATGTCTGCATGAACAGCGTACCATAGAGCGTTGCCAGGGAGGAGCCGATGATACAGATCACCACCAGCAGAAAAGAAAGCTTGTAGTTTTTCAACATATAACCCAATATCCGCTTCATCGTTTTCATGAGGTCTTTCATATTTGTCTTAGGCTTGTTCATTTTATGCTTCCTCCTTTCCGGCTTCATCAAAATCACCGCCACCCTGTGTCTGGGCTTCATAAATTTCACGATACATCTCATTTTCCTTCAATAGGTTTTCATGAGTATCAAAGCCTTTTACAGTACCGTCATCCAGGACTAAAATACGATCTGCATCTTGGACGCTGGAAATTCTCTGGGCAATGATCAATTTTGTCGTACCGGGAATCTTAGTGGCAAAGGCTTGACGTATCTTGGCATCTGTGGCGGTATCGACCGCACTGGTCGAATCATCCAGGATCAGCACCTTTGGTTTTTTCAGTAAAGCCCTGGCTATGCATAAACGCTGCTTCTGACCACCGGAAACATTGCTGCCGCCCTGTTCGATCCAAGTATCGTATTTATTTGGAAACCGTTCAATAAACTCATCTGCACAGGCCTGCCTGCAAACTTCACGACATTCATCTTCCGTCGCATCCTCTTTGCCCCAGCGAAGATTATCCAAGATCGTACCGGAGAAAAGGACATTTTTCTGAAGAACGACTGCGACTTGGTTACGCAAGGCCTCAAGATCATAGCTGCGCACATCCCTGCCGCCTACAAAGACGCTTCCCTCGTCAACATCATAAAGACGGCTGATCAGAGAAGCCAGTGTCGATTTACCTGAACCGGTAGATCCGATGACACCGATCGTTTCCCCGGAAGCAATATGTAAATCAATGTCATGGAGAGTTTCTTCACCACTGCCATGCTTATAGGAAAAGCTAACGTGATTAAAGTCAATACGACCATCAGCAACTTCCATTTCAGGCTGCTCAGGATTTGTCAGATCACATTTTTCATCTAATATTTCGACGATTCGTCTGCCATTGGCAATGCTCATGGAAATCATGACAAAGATCATGGAAAGCATCATCAGTGACATCAAAACGCTCATGACATAGCTAAACATGCTGGTCAATTCCCCGGTTGTCAGATCGCCTATGACGATATAATGGGCACCAAACCATGAAAGAGCAATGATACATCCGTAGACAACCAGCATCATGACAGGATTATTCAACGCTAAAAGACTCTCTGCCTTTACAAAATAACGATACAGATGCTCTGCCGCCTTTTTAAATTTCTGGTCTTCATAATCTTCTCGTACATATGCCTTCACGACACGGATCGCACTGATATTTTCCTGTACGCTGGCATTTAAATCATCATACTTTTGAAATACATAATTAAAGATCTTCGTCGTTCTCAGCATGATAAACAACAAGGCTGCTGCCAAAAAGACAATTGCGATCAAAAAGATCGAGCTCAATGAAGCATTGATGAAAAAGCACATGAACATGCTGCAGATAAGCATCAAGGGTGCTCTTGTCGCAATACGTAAGACCATTTGATAAGCATTCTGAATATTTGTCACATCTGTTGTCATTCGAGTAACAAGTCCGGCCGTTGAATATTTATCAATATTTGAAAAAGAAAAGGTCTGTACATTCTCATACATGGCATCACGCAGATTGCATGCGAAGCCGCTGGAAGCTTCTGCGGCATATTTTCCCGCAAGGACACCAAATACCAAACTAAAAAAAGCCATGACCAGCATAATGCCGCCATAGATAAAAATCTGTGTCATATTGCCGGCTTCGATTCCTTTATCAATGATAGAAGCAGTGACAAAGGGAATCAATACCTCCATCAGCACCTCTAAAGCAGTAAACAAAGGCGCTAAAAACGATGCTTTCTTATATTGCTTTACTTGTGATAAGAGCGTTTTTATCATGTTCATTCCTCCTGTCATCCATGTTTTGAAGCATCTTAAGCAATGTATGCTTACAAAGCTCCATTTCATTTTCAGTTATGTTCAAGCATAGATTCTCTTGCTGCTTCATTAAGCAATCATGAATCATATCCTTTTCCCGATAAGCTTTATCACTCAGTATGATGATCTTCTTTCGTTCATCCTCACGTGAGCTTTCCAGCCTCAAATAGCCTTTATTCTTCAATCCCTTCAAGATCGATGATATAGCTGATTTCGATATCTTAAATGCATCATGAAGCTTTGTTGCATAGACATTTGTTTTTTGAGAGAGCAGATAATCCAAGGTAAACGCCTGTGAAGGGGTAATATCTAACATCTGCATGTTCTTTTTCGCATAAAGCTCCAATGCCTGATTCAATTCTTTGAGAATCAAAACGATATGTTCCATCTATAAGACTCCTTTCTGTGACTATTAGTTAACTTCTTAACATTCAGCACATGTACTATTATAGTAAATTCGCCTTGAAAGAGAATTTAGAAAATGCTATTATTGATAAGTAAAAATTATTAATTGAGGTGTAAGATGAATACTTTCCAACTCTTATGTTTTTTAACGGTCGCCGAAACCTTAAACTTTGCCAGAGCAGCCGAACAGCTGCATGTGACCCAGCCGGCAGTGACCCAGCAGATCCATTCACTGGAAAGAAGCTTAAACGTCAAGCTTTTTAAACGTACGACCCGCAGCGTCAAATTGACAGAGGAAGGACGGATCTTTATTCACGATGCCAAGCAGATCGTAGCATTGACACAGCGGGCGATGAAAAGATTTGAAAACCCAAACGATGAACAGCTTCAGTTTTTATCGATCGGTTGTCATAGTTATATTTATTTGTTTCTTTTACCACCTGTTTTGAAAAGATTAATCGAACGTCATCCTGCCCTGCATCCACGCCTTCATGTCGTTCCTTTTGCACATCTTTATCGTTTTTTGGAAGAGGATGATGTCGATCTGATTATTGGTTTTAAGGAATCTTCTGCGAAAAAGATAAATGCAAACTACCGTGAGATCGCGAAAATTCCACTTGTCTGTGTCATGCCATTGGGCCATCCTCTTTCCGGGAAAAAAACAGTGACCATAGAAGACATGCGAAAAGAAAAAATCATTCTTTTAGATCCTGCGAAAGCACAAGATGATATCGTGCGTTTGCAAGGAAAGCTCATGGACGGCCGTCCTTTTTCAGACTTTTATTTTTGCGAAACAGCTGAAGCGGTTTTCAGTCTTGTGCAGGCAGGTATCGGGATTGCCATCACACCTAAGCTTGTATCACCGGACATGGCGTTAACCTATGTGCCTGTCAGTGGCAATAATGATCTCTCTTTTGGCATTTATTATAAGTCAGTACAGTCAAATGTACTTATAAAGGATTTTATGACGCTCATGAAGGAATGTACTGTATTTTAGATAGGTTATCATTTAAAGAAGAAGCCGATATTTATCACTGTGAGTGAATCATTGGACGAGTTTGTGATAAAGAAACAGGGAAGAATGCGAATATCAAAGAAAATCATGGCAGGATTCAAGGTGATGTTTCCTATATTTGGAATTGTTTGTGTCAGGCATTCTATTAGGCATTTATCATATTCTTTCATATAATAAATATATGGACAAGATTGAAATAAGAAGGAATGAATATTTGAAGGAATATACGACTCTTCATATCGGTGGTAAATGTAAAAAGTTATATTTTCCAAAAAATGAAGAAGAAGTAAAAAAAATCCTGGCAAATGATCAGCCGATCATCTTGGGAAATGGCAGCAACGTCCTGATCAGTGATGAAAGAGAATTTGAAAGTGCCATGATCCTGACACAGATGAATCATATTGAATGTAAATCAGAGGTGATCATAGCCGAGGCAGGTGCCAGACTTATGGATGTCTGCCTATATGCTTATCAAAGAGGCTTGAGCGGCTTAGAATTTGCTTATGGGATACCGGGCAGTGTCGGAGGTGCAGTTATTATGAATGCCGGTGCCTATGGCGGTGAGATCAGTGATGTCGTTGAATGTGTAACGACAACAGAAAAGCAATATTCTAAAGAAGCATGTGCTTTCAGCTATCGTCATTCTGTTTTTTCAGATCGCAGCGAATGTATCATCAATGCGGTTTTTCGTCTGAAAAAAGGGGATAAAGAAATGATCCGTATGAAAATGAAGGAGCTGATAGAAAAAAGAATCGAAAAGCAGCCTCTTGATCAATACAGTGCAGGTTCTACCTTTAAAAGAGGGCCTGATTTCTATGCCAGTCAGCTGATCAATGATTGTTCATTAAAAGGATATCATGTCAATGAGGCTGCAGTATCAACGAAACATGCAGGTTTTTTGATTAATCAGGGAGAGGCAAGCTTTCGTGATTTCTTAACGCTGATCCATCAAGTACAAGCAATTGTTTATGAACAGACCTCAAAGCATTTAGAGTGTGAAATAAAGATCATTGAATAGCTGAATATATCAATTGAATCGAGGTGGTAGTATGATTGCAGTCAGTAAATGTCTTTTAGGTGAATGCTGTCGCTATGATGGCAAACATTGCATGAATAAAAAGGTCATTGATTATTTAAAAGATAAAGAATATATTGGAATTTGTCCTGAATGCCTGGGTGGCTTGCCAATACCTCGGCAGCCAAGCGAGATCATTGACGGAAAAGTTTATTCCAGTTCCTTGCAAAGTGTTGATGACGCATTTCACTCAGGTGCCGAAAAAGCTTTACAAATCATCAAAAAGCACGGATGCCGGGTGGCAATCTTAAAAGAGAGCTCACCGAGCTGTGGCGTTCATCAGGTGTATGATGGCAGCTTCAGCGGTAAAAAGATAGCGGGAAAAGGGATTTGTACACAGCTATTGGAAGAAAATGGAATCAGTTGTATTTCAAGTGAAGAATTTGAATGAGAAAATAAGAAATTATGCTTGTAACTGTTTGCAATTTGGGTTAAAATACAAATGATGATTATTTAGGAGGAAATATAAAAATGAAACAAATTACTGTTCAAGTTATTGATCCAGTTGGATTACATGCACGTCCTGCAACGGTAGCTGTAAGCGCTGCAAGTAAATTTAAATGTGAAGTAAGCGTTGCTTTCAAGGGACGCGAAGTTAACATGAAATCTATTATGGGTGTTATGTCACTGGGTATTCCTACACAGTCTGAAATCACGATTACTTTCAACGGTGAAGATGAAGAAGCTGCGATGACAGCTATCGAAGATATCCTTCGTGCCCAGAAGATCATCGCATAATTAAAAGATTAATGAAAACATATCTTCGGATATGTTTTTATTTTAAAAAAGACAGGAGGTTACATATGATCACACGGTATAAATATAAAAGCGATGTTCCTTATAGTCTTCATGATATGAGGATCGAAAGAATCGAAATGATGGATCAATCATTAAAGCTATTTTTTGAACAAGGATATTCTCAATCTTGTGAACCATATAAACAAGTAGACGGAACGATTGTTTTTGAAGAGGCAGATCTTGATTTCTGTTTTGTATATTTGTTAAGCAAGAATGGTGAATTAGGTAAGTTCAATGGAGAAAAATTTACATTACCGGATTTTCTTAAACGTTATGAAGATTTTTCATTTGAAGTTACTGATGAAAATTATGGATATAATTCAGTCGTATATAGCGGATATCTAATATTTCCGGAAAATAATAATGTCGTTGAGGCAACGATTGCCATGTATTATGCAGGAGATATCATTTACGAAACTGAAGAATGATTCATGGAATGTATGAAACAGTTGGTCAAAAGACTGACTGTTTTTTCTTCAGTAAGGCAGATATAAAATTTAAACTACATTTTTAAGAGAGATTATGGTATATTATTAACATTGGAAAAGAGGGATATTATGGATATAGTAAGCTGGGTCGTTATCGTATTGGTGGCAGTCTTTTTAGTATTTGAAGGAAAGGAAGCATTGAGCGGACTTATCGCAATGCGTAAAAATATCGAACAGATCAAAAAGAATAAAGAAGATGTCCAGATTTATAAGGATTATATGACTTTGGTACTTGCTTATGCAGCGTTCGCAGTGCTCATGGTTGTTTTTGGTGTTTATTTTCTCATGAATCAAAATTATCCGTATGGTTTTATGTTTTTTGTATTGGCTTTCTTCTGTATCGTTTTCATTATCGAAGCTGTTTTGACACGGACCTTTGTTTTATATGATAACGGTTTTCTTTATGCGGGGAAAATGTTTAAATATCGCAGCGTATTGAAAATTGAAGAAAAGAAGAAATTTTTAAAGGGTTATCGTGTAAAGCTTACCAGTGAGGATGAGATATATGTTTCAAAGAAAATAAGACCGTTATTTGAAGAAAAACTGAAGAGCTTTAAGAACAGGAAGAGAGGCAGACATGAGAAATAGAGGTTTTGAGGTTGCGAAAGGCTTTGAGGATAAAGATATTCATCTTCCGCAAAGAAGCACGCAGAGATCAGCGGGTTATGATATCGAGGCTGCTGAGGATTGTGTGATCATGCCGTTTAAATGGGGAGATAAGCCTTTTCTTGTGGAAACCGGACTTAAGGCTTATATGCCGGAGGATGAGTTTTTGATGCTGTGTAATCGCAGCTCGAACCCATTTAAAAAAGGATTGGTCATGGCTAACAGCATAGGTATCATAGATGCTGATTATTATGGAAATCGTGATAATGACGGTGCCATGAAATTTGCTTTTTATAATTTTACAAGCGAACCTGTATCCATTTCTAAACATGAGCGGATCGGTCAGGCCATTTTCATGAAATATCAAAAGGCAGATGATGATCGTTCAGAGGGTGAAAGAAGCGGCGGGTTTGGCAGTACGGATCAAAAGTAAGCGCCTGGCGCTTTTTTCTTATGGTATGGTGTTATAAAATGAATCGGTTATGGTTGACATTTATTTCTTTTATCCCTATTATTAAAACAGGTGATTGCAATGAAAATTAGAAAAGAATTTCAGATTTTCTTTATCATATTGGTAATGCTTTTGGTTGTTTCTTATTATTTTGATTATAAAATCAGTGATGACTTGTATAATCGTTCTTCACTGATATGTCGAAGCATCCATGTCTTTGCACAGATTCCTGCTTATCTTTTAATGGCTTTTTTCAGTGCAGGTATTTTCAATAGCCGTTCTCGTGATTATTCATCTTTCTCGATGCTTAGTGCAGTGGGAGGCTTTCTATTGACAGCGGTATTCGGTTTTCTTTGCGGATATGTCTTTCTTTATAATTTAGGACTTTATTCGATCACCTTGATCATGGCCATTGATATCGGAATATTTGTATGCTGTTATATGGTGACAAAGCTTATATGTGATCATGATGCTTATGCGCTTAGAAAGGCTTCAAAGCTGGGACTCAGCAGTTTTGCTTTGATTTTGATCATTACATTGACATGTACTGCTTTTGTTGACAGGATTCCTTTCCGCAGGCTTGACGGAACTGTAAACGTATTTAAACCCTGGTATCTTGCAGGTCTTTCCTTTGATCCGATGGGCTTTCTGAATCGCAGCTTTCCATCAATCACGCTGGCCTTATCGAGTGATATCCTGCTGATCAATCTCATACCGCAATTTTCCAGAAGATTCAGAGATAGAAAAACGATTCTTTCAATAATCAGCTTTTCATGGATATTTGTCATTGCGATCAGTCAGATCATCTTAGGATATTCATATTTGAGTGATATATTGATAGGTCTTTTGATCGGATGCATGTCTATTTTCTTGTTTTATCTGGTTTACTATAAGAAGAATGATTCTTTTAAAGAAATGATGAATAAATAATTAAGAGCCTTATGAAGTGAACCCTTAAAGTTGGACCAATTTCAATTATATGACAGTGATTATTTAATACAGGATTGCATTGTTAAGAAATTAAAGGATCATATATAAAAAAAATTCCTTTCTTGCATTAAAGAAAGGAATTTTTCATTAACAAACCGACATACCGCCGTCTACGGAAATCACTGCTCCGTTGATCCATGTTGCTTCGTCACTGCATAAGAATGCACAGATATTGGCAATTTCTTCAGGCTGTCCAAAACTCTTGACCGGCATTGCCTTGATTAAATTTGAAAGGCTTTCCTGGGCTTCATGATATTTTTGACCGCCAAGGGTAAGATTAGTCGCACATCCTCCCGGATGAACGATGTTACAACGGATATTGTTTTTCGCAAAACTAAAAGCAATACTTTTTGTCAGGCCTTCTAAACCTGCTTTGGCAGCTGTGTAGCTGGGTCCATGATTACCTCTTAATGCTGCATAGGAACCGATGTTGACGATGCTTCCGCCACCATTTTCAATCATGAGAGGCATGGCTTCCCGAAGGATTCTGAAAGGAGCTTTTAAGTCAATGTTCATGACCGTATCCCATCTTTCATCATCAGTTTCTAATAACGGATAGCTGAGATCATTGATGCCTGCGATGTTGCATACACCGTCCAAATGTCCATATGTTTCTTTAACAATATTTATCATATTCTTGATATTATCCAGATCTGTCACATCAGCAATCACAGGTGTTACATGTTCATGTCCACCCCAAACATTCAATACATCTTTATTGCGGTCAACCGCAACGATCAAAGCACCTTCAGCTTCAAATTTTGTGACGGTTGCTTTTCCCATGCCGCTAGCGGCACCTGTAATCAAAAAGACTTTGTTTTCAAGCTGTTTCTTCATTGTTTTACCTCCGTTCACTCTTGATAAAATCATTATAAGATTTTAAAATGATCTTATCAATCATCAAAAAAACATCATATGTTGATTATTTGGAGGCATTATGAATCATAAAAAGAATAAACATTATCAACAAACCCATCAGCGAATCAAAGATACGCTTTTGAAACTCATTCATGAAAAGAAAAAAGTGAATATTGCACAGATTTGTCGTGATGTCGGGATCAATCGGACAACTTTCTATCAGCATTATGAAGATATCGTTGAACTATTTGAGGATGTTCAGTCTTCGATATTTAAACAATTAATCGAAACCTATGAGAACCAGCCTGTGAGGATTGAATTTATGTCATTTCGCTCTTATGAAATCTTTGCTGAGCATGTAAAGGAAAACAGGCATTTTTATAAACTTTATTTTGAAATGAATACGAACTTTCCTTTAAAAGACGGTCTAAAAGAAATGTGGGATACGATCATTTTACCTTATTTTCATGAGCGGGGTATTTATGATGAAGAGGTGATGTCATTACGTTTTGTCTGTTATCAGGCAGGCTTTACGATTACTTTAAAAAAATGGGTGGATCAGGATTGCCAACTTGAGATCCGAAAGGTCGCCCGGATTCTTTCAGAATGTTTAAAAATGTAAAAAAAAGCAAATATTACTTTGCTTTTTGAGTTAATAAACGTTTGAAATAAATCACAAACATCGTAACGGTCGTACAGACAGCGATAAAATCAGCAACCGGTTCGGCCATAAATACTGCGTTTGCCTGATCAGTAAAGAGATTCGGTAAGATATAGATCAAAGGAATCAATAGGATAATTTTTCGTAAGACTGCCAGAAAAACGCTGGTCTTGGCATTGCCTAAAGCGATAAAGGTTTGCTGGCAGGCAATCTGTGCCCCAAACAGAAGGCTTGTTGCCATATAGATACGCAAGGCTTTCTGGGTATAAGCTGCAAGCTCAGGCTTATCGGTAAAAATGCTGACAAACAGCTGCGGCGTAAAGATGCTGAGTGCCCAAAGCGTCGTAGAATAGATCATGCAAACGACCAAAAGATACATAAAGGCTTTTTTCACGCGATCTAAATTACCGGCACCAAAATTATAAGATACGATTGGCTGGGAGCCCTGGGTCATGCCCTGAAGCGGCAGCATGGAGAACTGCATGACGCTGGAAAGGATCGTCATGGCACCAACAGCGATATCTCCTCCATACTTTAATAACGATGTGTTGAAGCAGACTGTGATGACGCTTTCTGTAAACTGCATGATAAAAGGTGATAGTCCTAAAGCGATACATGGAAGGAAAACAGCCGGACGTAATGTCAGATATTTTTTTCTCAGCTTCAAAGATGTTTTCTTTCCACATAAGAACAGAATGACCCATACACAGGAAACTGCCTGGGAAAGGATCGTAGCCAGTGCAGCCCCTTGAACACCCATGTTTAACGGGAACATAAAAATAGGATCCAGGATGATGTTGAGGATGGCTCCGATCAAGATCGTTTTCATCGCTTCGGTAGAAAATCCCTGTGCGCTGATGAAAGCGTTGAGTCCTAATGTCAGCTGAACAAAGATCGTTCCGATCGCATAGATCTGAAGATATTCCCATCCATACTGTACCGTATTTTCACTCGCTCCAAAGAAGAGCAGCAGATCCCATCCGAAAATAAGAATCAAGGCTGTGGTGATGATGGCAATGACGATCAGCAGCACAAAGCTGTTGCCAAGGATATTCTCTGCTTCATCGTTTTTCTTGCGCCCCATCATGATGCTGGCTCTTGGAGCAGAACCCATGCTGACAAGTGCCGCAAAAGCACTCACTGCCATGATGATCGGCATGGTCACCCCTACTCCTGTTAAGGCAACATCGCCGATACCTTCAATATGACCGATATACATACGATCGACCATGTTGTATAGAACGTTGATGATCTGTGCGACAATGGCAGGCAAGGCAAGCTTGAATAAGAGCTTTCCTACGGAACCATGTCCCAAATCAGCAGATTGATTCATGATATTCACCTCGCAATGTATTTATTATATCAGAAAAATAATATGAATCAGAATTTGATTTAAGAGAAAACGGACAAAAAAAGAAAATTGTTTAACTAAAACGCTTTCACATGATGTATAATAAAACTATCAGGAGGGAATCATATGATTTTAGAACAATATAATAGATGGCTGAACCATCCGAATATTGATCCGACTTTAAAAGAAGAGCTTTTAAACATGGATGAAAAAACAAAAAATGATGCTTTTTATACCAATATTGAATTTGGAACAGCAGGTATGAGAGGTCTATTAGGGGCAGGGACCAATCGTATTAATATACATACGATTCGCAAAGCCAATGTCGGTTTTGCTAACTATATCTTGTCTTTAGGCGAAGATGCAAAGAAGAAGGGTGTTGCCATAGGCTATGACAATCGTCATATGTCCCATGAATTTGCGATGGACAGCGCAAAAGTGCTTTCTACTTTTGGTATTACGACTTATGTATTTGAAAGTCTGCGGCCGACACCGGAATTAAGCTTTGCGGTACGTCATTTAGGATGTGCAGGAGGTATCATGATCACAGCTTCTCATAATCCAAAGGAATATAACGGATATAAGCTGTATGATGATAAAGGCTGTCAGCTGGTACCTGCTTTGGCGAATAAAGTGATTGCGCTTGTCAATGCGGTAGAAGATGAGCTGGCCATTCAGACCGATAATGCCGATGAGTCATTGATCCATATTATCGGGAAAGAGGTTGATGAAGAATACTACAAAAATGTTTTGGCGATTCAGCTGAATCCGGATGTGGATAAAGAAGGGATCAAAATTATTTTTACACCTCAGCATGGTACGAGCAATATTCCTGTGAAGGAAATTTATAACCGTACGGGATATCATTATGTAGCGGTCGAGGAACAGTGTACGCCAGATCCTGATTTTTCAAATACGCCGACACCGAATCCGGAAGAACCGGCTTCTTATAACCTGGCGCTGGAATATGCGGCAAGGGAAAATGCGGATATCGTGTTAAGCTGTGATCCGGATGCGGATCGTATGGGTGTTGCCGTTAAGCATCATGGCGAATATGTTCTTTTGACAGGAAATCAGTCAGGATCTGTTTTAATTGAATATATTTTCTCACAAAGAACTAAAAAAGGAAAAATGCCGAAAAACGCAGTAATGTTCAATACGGTCGTTACCAGTGATTTAGGTGAGAAGATTGCTTCTAAATATGGTGTCGAAACCGAAAAGACATTAACAGGTTTTAAGTTTATCGGTGAAAAGATTGCGAAATATGAAGTATCGCATGAAAAGGAATATGTATTTGGCTATGAAGAAAGCTATGGATCGCTGATATCACCATTCGTACGTGATAAGGATGCACCTCAGGCTTGTTTGATGCTTGCGGAAGCAGCCTGCTATTATCATGCACAAGGAAAAACGTTAGTCGATGTGCTGAATGGTCTGTATGAGGAATTGGGTACATATCAGGAAAGTCAGACATCTCTTTCCTTAGCAGGACAGGAAGGTGCTATGCGTATCAAGGAGATCATGGCTACGTTACGTGAACACACACCAGAACAAATTGCAGGAACTGCTGTTGTCGCATATGAGGATTACAAGACGCTGAAGCGTGTTGAAAACGGACAGGAAAGAGATTTAACTGGTTTTACTCAATCTGATGTATTGAAATTCTATCTCAAGGATGGCAGCTGGGTGGCTGTCCGTCCAAGCGGTACTGAACCAAAATGTAAATTCTATTATTGTGTAAAAGGAAATTCCATTCAGGAGGCTAAAGATAAAACGGTTGCCTATCAGAAGGCAATGTCTGATGCTATCCAATAGAGAGCAGGTGAAAGCAATGGATTTAAAAGAATTTTTTGAAGGAAATATGTGCAATGCCTATGAATATTTTGGCGCACATATTGAAGATGACGGTGTTGTTTTCAGAACCTATGCGCCTCATGCTCAGAATATTTATGTCATCGGAGATTTTAATGACTGGACGGACAGTGAAGGATCAAAGATGAAGAAAATTGATGAAAGAGGTGTTTATGAGCTTTTTATTGCGGGGGCTAAAAAGGGGCAGCTATATAAATTTCGTATCGTCCAGGCGTTAGGAAATGTGGCTGATAAAGCAGATCCCTATGCCTTTTACTCACAGCTAAGACCGGATACAGCCTCGATCATCGAAGAAATTCATACACCTGTCTTCAAGGATTCAAGGTGGATGAAAAAGCGTACGCGTAATCTTGATCAGCCGATGAATATTTATGAGATGCATATCGGTTCATGGAAAAAACCGAAAGATGGCCGTGAATGGTTCAGGTATGATGAGATTGCAGATGAGCTGATTGATTATGTCAAGAAGATGAATTATACGCATGTAGAATTCATGCCTTTGAATGAATATCCTTTTGATGGTTCGTGGGGCTATCAGACAAGCGGTTACTTTGCGGTTACGAGCCGTTATGGAAAGATCAATGATTTAAAGAAGCTGATCAACCGTCTGCATCAAAACGATATCGGTGTCATCATGGATTTTGTACCGGTACATTTTGTCAAAGATAACTATTCTTTGAATTATTTTGATGGTACACCTTTATATGAGTATGACAATGATAATGATGCCAATTCTCAATGGGGCACGAGCAACTTCAATCTATGGCGGGAAGAGGTCCGTTCCTTCCTGATGTCAGCGGCCAATTATTGGCTGGATATCTTCCATGTGGATGGCTTGCGCATGGATGCGATTGCGAACATGATCTTCTGGCAGGGCAATAAGGATAAAGGTGTGAATGAAGGGGCATTATATTTCATCAAGCGAATGAATAATAATCTCCATAAGCTTCATCCGGAAGCATTTCTGATTGCAGAAGATTCCAGTGATTTTCCAAAAGTTTGCGCTCCATCATGGGATGGCGGTCTGGAATTTGACTATAAATGGGATCTGGGCTGGATGCATGATACGCTGAAGTATTTGGAGAAGGATCCGATCTATCGCCAGTATCATCACAATCAGGTGACGTTTTCCATGGCTTACTTTTATTCTGAAAAGTTTATTTTGCCTTTGTCACATGATGAGGTCGTTCATGGCAAGCATACGATCATAGATAAGATGTGGGGCAGTTATGAACAGAAATTTGCTCAGGCAAGAACCTTGTATATGTATATGATGACCCATCCGGGAAAGAAATTAAATTTCATGGGCAATGAAATTGCTCAATTTCGGGAATGGGATGAAACGAAAGAAAATGACTGGTTCATGCTGGAATATCCGATGCATGACTCCTTTAGCCATTACATTGCTGATCTGAATAAGTTAGTTATCGAAAATCCTGCCTTTTATGAACTTGATTATTCATGGGAGGGATTCAAATGGATCGATGCCGACAATAAGGCTGATAATATGTTTATCTATCAGCGTATGAATGAGAACCAGAAGTTTATCATCGTCTTAAACTTTTCACCAAATCATTATGCCAATTTCAGGATCGGTGTGGAAAAGAATTCAACACTGAAAGAAGTATTGAATACAGATACAGATATTTATAGTGGCAGTAACATTAGAAATAAAAAAGCTTTGCGTACGAAAAAAGTACCTCATAATTTTTTAGATTACAGTTGTGAAATTGAAATTGCGCCTTTCGGCGGTATCGTTTTTGAGGTAAAAGAAATAAAATCGAAAAAATCTGTATGATTATGAAAGAGCTATATCAAACAAATAGCTCTTTTTTTATGAAATAAAAAATATTACAAAAAACATATCATTATATAATGAAATATGATATAATTTGTGTACACAAAATATCATTATTCTTTAAATGTTTTCATTTTGAATATTAAGATTAAAAATAAAATGAAGATAGAAAGAATAATAGAAAGGAGAGATAAAATTATTGAATAAGGTTTCAAATCTTTGGGTTTATCTTATGATCTGAATGAAAGCGAGGGAAAATATGAGCAAAAATGAAATGATTCAGTTCGTAGATGGAGAATTAAAATTAGATGTAAAAGTAGATCTTGAAAAAGATACAGTATGGTTAAATCAAAAACAAATTGCTGAATTATTTAATATTGATAGGACAGTTGTGGGCAGACACATTAGAAATATTTTTAAATCAGGTGAGCTTGATGAAGAAAGCATGTGTGCAAATTTTGCACATATGGGTAAATTGAACTTACAGGATTATAATGTGAAATACTATAGTCTTGATGTTATTTTAGCAGTGGGTTACAGAACAAATTCAAAACAAGGGATAGCTTTCAGAAAGTGGGCATCAAAAGTTCTCAAGGATTACATGGTTCAGGGATATGCAGTGAATGAAAAAAGACTGGCTGCCCTTCAACGTAAGCTGGAAGTACATAAATCTCTTATTTCCGGTATTGCTGATATGGCTGGACTGGAAGCAAATGATATTCTTCAAGTGATTGAAGCCTATTCTCAGGCATTAGATCTTTTGGATGATTATGATCATCAGCGGATTATTAAGCCTCAGGGAAGAGATACCATTGCTTATTTAACTGAAGATGAATGTCGAGAAGTGATTCAAAAAACAAAGTTTTCTAAGCAATCAGATCTATTTGGAAAGGAAAGAAGTGAAGGTATGTTGAGAGGAATATTGGATCAGATTCAACAGAATGTTTTTGGAAGAGAACTATATCCAACTCTTGAAGAAAAAGCAGCAAATCTTCTTTATATGCTTGTGAAAGATCATATTTATTTTGATGGAAATAAACGTCTGGCGGCTATTTTATTTCTTGAGTTTCTAAATCGGAATCATGCATTATTTGATGTTGATAGAAATATGGTTTTAAGTAATGATGCTTTGGTGGCGATAACATTGATGATTGCGGAATCGAAACCGGAGGAAAAAGAGATGATGGTTGATATCGTCATGAATTTATTAGTACCATCGATCATATAAAAATGAAATGGAAATAATTTC
Organism: uncultured Traorella sp.; assembly: GCF_944327115.1. Taxonomy (GTDB): domain Bacteria; phylum Bacillota_I; class Bacilli_A; order Erysipelotrichales; family Erysipelotrichaceae; genus Traorella. The sequence continues at coordinate 21,979 of NZ_CALVGS010000035.1, read as the reverse complement.
TTATTGTTGGTGTAAGCAGTGTTTCATCAATGAGGGGCTAAAAATATTATGAAAGAGCCTAATGAAAAGTCTTTTATCGCAAAAAAGACTTTTTTTCATGCCTAAAAAGTGTTAAAATCATAGCACTACGGGAGGTAATTATGGGATATAAATTTAAAAACAAGGAAGAGTTTAAAGAAGAATTTAAAACGAGAATTATCGCAAAATATGGCCGTTCCATAGAACAATCCCACATCACTGAAAAGTATATGGTACTTGGGACAATGATCCGTGACTATGCCGCTATGAACTGGAAGGCTAGCAAGGAAGAAATTGCCAAGAAAAATGAAAAACAGATGTATTATTTTTCTATGGAATTTTTAATTGGCCGATTACTGACAAACAATCTGATGAATTTAGGCATCTATGATATCGTCAAAGATGGTTTGAATGATTTAGGTATTGATATTAATGAGCTGGAAGAAATGGAAAGCGATGCTGGCTTAGGCAATGGCGGTTTGGGCCGTCTTGCTGCCTGTTTCCTTGATTCATTAGCTTCATTGGGATATGCAGGACATGGTAACTGCATTCGTTATGAATATGGTCTTTTCAAACAGAAGATCGTAGATGGCAAGCAGGTTGAGGTTCCTGATCAGTGGCTGAAGCTGGGAAATGTTTGGGAAGTAAGAAAACCAAAACATGCTGTCAATGTTAAATTCTATGGTACAGTGGAAATGGAAATGGATATCTATGGAAAAGCGAAGATCAATCATGTTGGAGCACAGATCATTCAGGCCGTTCCATACGATATGGAAGTAGTAGGACATAATACGAATTTAACGAATACCCTTCGTCTGTGGAGTGCTGAGCCGGCAGAAGATGCATCTAATTCACAGGAATTCAGTGAATATATCCGTGATGTCATAGCAATCAATCAGAATGTTTATCCGGATGATTCAACAGAAGCCGGAAGATATCTGCGTTTGAAACAGCAATATTTCTTTGTGTCAGCAGGTCTGACGGCATTAATCAAGGCTCATCTTCGTGTGTATGATACGTTGGATAATTTCGCAGAGAAGAATGCGATCCAGTTAAATGACACGCATCCGGTATTAGCTATTCCGGAATTAATGCGTATCCTGATGGATGATTATCTGTATGAATGGGATGATGCGTTTAGGATCGTTCAGGAATCAGTGGCTTATACCAATCATACCGTGTTATCAGAAGCATTGGAAAAATGGCCGGTGAAGATGATTCAGACATTATTGCCTAGAATCTATATGATTATTGAAGAAATTGATCGTCGTTACTGCTATGATCTCAACTATAAATATTACCGTCCTGACCTGATTAATTCAACAAGGATCATCATTGACGGACAGGTACATATGGCTCATCTTGCAATCATCGGTTCTCATTCTGTTAATGGTGTAGCTTCTTTACATACACAGATTTTGATCAATGATGTTTTCAAGAATCAATATGCGATCGAACCGCAAAAGTTTAATAATAAGACCAATGGTATCACGCATCGCCGTTGGCTGGTATATTCAAATCCACAATTAAAAGCCTTATTAGATAAAACGATCGGAAGCAGTTATATCGATCATCCGCAAGATCTGGAAAAACTCATGAATTATGTAGATGATGTCCAGATTCAAGAAGAATTCTTACAGGTAAAGCTTGAAAGAAAGAAGATTTTGGCTGCTTATATCAAAGAGGTAACAGGAATAGAAGTGGATATCAATTCAATTTTTGATGTTCAGGCAAAGCGTCTGCATGCTTACAAACGTCAGCTCCTGAATGTCATGCACATCATCTATCTGTATCAGAAGATGAAGGAAGATCCGAATTTCAAGATCTTCCCACGTACCTTTATCTTTGCGGCAAAGGCAGCTCCGGCTTATACATTTGCGAAAAAAGTGATTCAGCTGATCCATGCGATTGCCGAAAAGGTGAATAATGATCCGGAAATTTCACAATATATGAAAGTTGTCTTTATTCCTAATTATGGTGTCAGCATTGCGGAAATATTGATGAATGCAGCGGATGTCAGCGAACAGATCTCTACGGCAGGAAAAGAAGCCAGCGGTACAGGTAATATGAAATTTATGATGAATGGTGCCATTACTTTGGGAACACTGGATGGAGCCAATGTGGAAATCGTTGACCGTGTCGGCTATGACAATGCTTTGATCTTCGGATTAAAGGTAGAAGATGTAGAAACGATGAAGCGTGCAAATTCTTATAATGTATGGGATTACTATAACCATATTCCGCATTTAAAGAAAATCGTTGATTCATTTATCGATGGTACATGGGCTGAAAACAGGGATGAGTTTAAGATCATTTATGATGAATTGATGTTTAAGAATGATGAATATTTCCTGTTAGCTGATTTTGATGCATATCAGGCAACTCAGGCACGCATTCGTGAGCATTACAAAGATCGTCATCACTGGGCCAAGATGTGTTTGGTGAATATCGCAAAGAGCGGATATTTCTCAAGCGATCGAACGATCGAGGAATATGTACGGGATATCTGGCATTTAAATAAGATCACAGTTAAGTAGACCTCTGTCATAGAGGCCTATATGAAAACTGAAAAAAGATTTGGAAATAACTCCAAACCTTTGTGAATAATATTATATTATATCTTCTTTATCTGTATGTAGGCATTGCCGAAAGATATGATAAGACATGTGAAAATGACGATATCTGCATAATTTCGGGAAATGTTGCCGGTGACGTATAAAATAACCAATATGATTAAAATAAAGGCAGATATGATTCTAAATACATTTTTAGGAGTCATATACTTCCACCTCAAATTTCCATACGACAGCTGAGTTGGCTGCTTAAAGTAAAACTTGAAATCAGATTTTTTGTTTCATTCGCATGTATCTTAACTTCCGTTAAGATTTTGTTTGTTTCAAGAATGATGCATGCCTGTCTTATATTTCTGTTAATGAACATATGTCCCTTCCTTTCCATTCCTCTGATTTCATTTTAACACGCCGTATTTTGGATGTAAATACAAAGTGAATGATGAACCTTATAATCAAATAAATCTTACTTTATTACTAGTTTTTTTGATATGAAGGTGTTACTTTTCATCTTTGTATTTTGAGAGTATAATGTTTAAAAAAGAGAGGGCTTGATATGGAAAAATTAGCATTGAAGGATTTTTTAAAGTACCGTTTCATCAGTAATCTGAAGCTTGGTCAAGATGGCAGCTGTGTATTTGCACTTCATGAGTGTGAAGAGGAAAATAACAGCTATCGCAATAATTTGTATATGTTGAAGGATGGTGAATGTCGTCCGCTTACTCAAAGTGGTAAGGATGGACAATTTCAATTTATCGATCCGGTAACGCTTTTATTTATCAGTCATCGAGAAGCATCAAAAGATGAAGAAGAAAAAACTTCATTTTATAAGATTTCATTAGATGGAGGAGAAGCTATCAAGGCTTTTGATGTACCGTTCGCAGTTGCTTCTTTTGAATGTATCTCAAAGGATGTGTATTTATTAGCTGTGCGATATGATAAAGACTATTCTTATGGGGATGATTGCCAGATTAAAGAAGAACGTCTTAAGCGCAAAAAAGAAGATGAGGATTATGAGGTTTTCACGAAAATTCCTTTTTATTTCAATGGTGCCGGTTTTGTAAGCAATACGATCATCCGTTTATATCTTTATGATGCCTCTGCTGATGAATTAACAGCAATCACATCAGATGAGATCAATGTATCATCTTATCGGTTGAATAAAGAGAAGAATGAGGTTTTGTTTGTTGCGAATGAGGATTTAAAGAAAACAACGGATAAAAATAGTATCCAGATTTATTCTTTTGAAAATAAGTCTACATCAGTCCTGCTTCCTGAAAAGGAGTATCAGATTTCCGATGCCTTTTACTTTAATGATTATATTTTATTCATAGGAAATTGTGAATGGAAGCATGGAAGAAATGAGAATGAGCGTTTCTTTTTATTGGATGATCAAGGAAATGTTTCTCTTTTCTATGACAATGAGATGAGCCTTTGGGGAAGCGTAGGCAGTGACTGCCGCTATGGTGGAGGAATTTTTATGAAAGCAGATCAAAATATCCTCTATTATATTTCGACTGTCAATGAAGATAGTGTCATAATGTCCTTGAATGCCGATAAGCAATGCAAAGAAGTCGTGCATATCAGCGGCAGTGTTGATTGCTTTGATGTTTGTGACGGTAAGCTTATGTTTGTAGGTATGAAGGATGGCAAATTACAGGAGGTTTATGAATATCAGGATGCTCAGGTCATTCAGAAAACCTGTCTGAATGAGGATGTCTTGAAAAATAAATATGTGAGCGATTATGAAGAGGTAAGATTTGTAAATGATGGGATTGATTTTGTTGGCTGGGTCTTAAAACCGGTTGACTATGATCCAAATAAAACATATCCGGCTATTCTGGATATTCATGGCGGCCCTAAAACAGCTTATGGCAAGGTGTTCTACCATGAAATGCAGGTATGGGCAAATCTTGGTTATTTTGTGTTCTTTACCAATCCAAGAGGTAGTGATGGCCGAGATAATGAGTTTATGGATATATTTGGTAAATATGGCACGATCGACTATGATGACCTGATGAAGTTTACCGATGCTGTGCTTGAAAAGTATCCGGCTATTGATAAAGCTCGTTTAGGTGTTACCGGCGGCAGTTATGGTGGTTTCATGACAAATTGGATCATCTCTCATACGAATCGCTTTGCATGTGCGGCAACACAGCGTTCCATCAGTAACTGGATTTCCTTCTATGGTACCAGTGATATCGGACATACTTTTGCATCCGATCAGATACATGGCAACATCTTTGATTCTTATGAAAAATTATGGGAGCATTCACCGTTGAAATATGCAAAGAATATTCAAACACCGACTCTTTTTATCCACAGTGATCAGGATTATCGCTGTCCGCTGGAACAGGGCTTGCAATTATATACGGCAATGGTTGATTTAGGAATTGAGGCTCGATTTGTTCTTTTCCATGGTGAAAATCATGAGCTCAGCCGCAGTGGCAAACCAAAGCACCGTGTAAGAAGATTAGAAGAGATTACGGCTTGGATGGAAAAATATTTAAAATAAGGAAGGACGTTGATCCTTCCTTTTATTCATGAAGCACAAATCGGTATAGTGCCTTTGCAACTCCGCTTTGGGTATTGGCACAGGTAACATATGTGGCCTCTTTTTTGATCCTTTCTTCGGCATTATCCATAGCTACTGAAATACCTGCAGCTTTAAACATATCTACATCATTTTCACCATCACCAAAAGCGATTACCTCATCCTTTGATAAACCTGCTTCTTCCATATATCTTCTTAAGGTCTGGCCTTTGCTGATGTTCTTAGGTGTGATCTCAAGCATTCTCGGACAAGTACGCACGACCTGATAATTTTTTAAATCATTCTTGATCGTGGCTTCGATCTGATCCAAATAATCGGCATTATGACTTATATTGACCTTATTTAGCTTATCTCTGTCAATTTCCTGAAAATTCTTGATCAGTTTCTGATTGGGATAGCCGCTTCGATTATCACTGATCCAGCTCCATGCCCCACTGACCCAAGGATAATCATCCGGCAGTTTTCTTCTTTCCCGTTCTTCTCTTTTATAAATATATAAAACATCCGGGATATAACAATAAAAGCCATCATCAAAATATACCTGTATCTCAACATCAAAGGCTGACAGATAGTTGCAGATATCCATGACTTCATCACGATGCAGCTGTTGAAAGATCCTTCTTTTATTGGTTTTAGGATCATAGATGGCCATCCCATTGACTTCGATCAGTAAACCGCCATATTCATTTAGATGAAGCTTTTGGGCATAAGGAAGCAGACGGCGATGACTCCGCCCGCTTGCCAGGATGACCTGAATGCCCTTTTGCTGGGCGGTCATCAAGGCCTGAATATTTTCCATGCTGATTTCATCCTTATAATCCAGCAAGGTTCCATCCATATCAGTTACGATAAGCTTTATAGACATAGATCATTTTCTCCTTTTTAAAATCTAAAAGTATCATATCAAAAAAAACTCCTGTTTTCCATACCGGAAAAACAGCAGCCTTTTATAATAAATATCCAATAATAGGTCCGATGACCATGGCAGCACAGATGAGCAGTAATATAATTGCTTTGACCTTTCGTTTGATAAACATCACTCCTTGTTAATAAATTATAACTTTTTGAGAGAAAAAGTAAATACTTTCGAATGAAGTTTGGTATAATGAAGGCAAGAGGTGATGATATGCTTGAAAAAGCTCAGCTGCATGAGATATTAGAAGCTTGTTTATCAAGCGGAGGTGACCATGCGGAAATATTTGAAGAAAGAAAGGTAACGCATCAATATTCTCTTTTAAACGGGAAGGTGGATAATGCAAACAGCGGCATGATTTATGGTGCCGGAATCAGGATCTTTCATGGAAATGAATCGGTCTATGGTTATTCCAATGATACTTCTATGGAAAATATGATGCATATGGCTGAAAAGCTTGCCCAGTCATTTGAAGGTGAAAGAAAAGAAATAACCTTTGAATTAAAAGAAGTTGTCTATGAAAACAAACATCCGATCAAGATCGATCCGGAAAATGTATCAAGTGATAAGAAGATCGAACTTGCTCGCAAGGCATCATTGGCAGCAATGAACTATGATGAAGTGATCAAAAAGGTCATGGCTTCTTATTTGGATGAAAAGCAGGAAGTAGCGATCTCGAATACTGAAGGAAAATATATTCGTGATACTCGTATTCGTACTCGTTTGGCAGTGCAGGCGATTGCGATGGAGGGCGATAAGATGGAAACGGGCTTTTATGGTCCCGGAGCATCCAAAGGTCTGGAATTTTATGATGAGATCGATGTGGAGGAAGCCGGTCGTGAGGCGGCACGTATTGCCAAGACGATGCTGTTTGCGGATGAGTGTCCGAGCGGAACGATGCCGGTCATCATTGATAATGGCTTTGGTGGTGTGATCTTCCATGAAGCTTGCGGACATGCACTGGAAGCAAGTGCTGTTGCGAAAGGACAGTCGGTATTCTGCGGCAAGCTGAATGAAAAGATTGCCAATGAAAAAGTCAGTGCGGTCGATGATGGTACGATTCCGAATGCATGGGGTTCTGCGAATATTGATGATGAAGGAAATTTCACAAAACGCAATTTATTGATTGAAAAAGGTATCTTAAAAGGATATATGGTGGATAGCCTGAATGGCAGAAGAATGAATATGCCATCTACTTCAAGCTCAAGAAGACAGTCTTATAAATATGAAACGACATCCCGTATGACCAATACTTTTATTTTGCCGGGAGAAGATGAGCTGGAGGACATGATCAAGGATACGGCTTATGGTCTTTACTGTAAGTCCATGAGCGGTGGCAGCGTCAATCCAAGCACCGGTGATTTTAACTTTGCCGTTCAGGAAGGGTATCTGATCCGGGATGGCAAGATTGTTAAGCCGGTGAAGGGTGCCAGTCTGATCGGCAATGGTGCAGAAACACTTTTGAAAATTGATCGTGTCGGCAAGAATCTATCGCGTGCCCAAGGAATGTGCGGTGCCAGCAGTGGCAGTATTCCGACAGATGTCGGACAGCCTGCAATTCGTGTGAGCAGCATGATCGTAGGAGGAAGGGAGTAAGCTATGAATACACAGAAATTGATTGAAAAAGCAAGGTCAGCCGGCATTGAAACAATTGAGATCTATATTCAAAAGGCTGAAAAAGAATCTATCAATGTCTATGAACAAAAGGTGGATAGCTTTACGATCGCACAAAGCGGCGGTTTAGCGATTCGCGGTCTGTATCAGGGAAAGATGGGCTATTGCTTTTTAGAAGAAGATAGTGATGATAATATAGACTTATGTATCGAAATGATCAAATCTAACGCACAGGCCATTGAAAGTGAAGATAGTGCCATGATTTATCAGGGGGATAAGAATTATCCTGAAATTGAAAAAAGCGTCAGTCATATGTCTGAAACGAGTGTTACAGATAAGATCAATTTTTTGAAAGAAGTAGAAGAAAAACTGTTGAATGCAGATGAACGGATTTCACAGGTCATGGAAACGATGATGGAAAGTGAAAAAGCCGAAACAAGGATCGTTAATTCACTGGGAATGGATATTTCCAAGAGTGATGAAGTTTGTGTTTTCTATGCAAATGTGCTGGCTAATGAAGAAAATGATCATAAGTCGGCTTATGAGATCCGAGTTTTGAGGGATATTGAACATTATGATGTAGATGCATTCGTGGCTGATCTGAAAAACAAAGTGCTCAGTAAATTAAATGCCGTTCAGGTAAAAAGCGGCAAGTATAAGGTCATCTTGAAAAATGAGGCAATGTGCAGCCTGCTTGGAGCTTTATGCGGACTCTTCAATGGTGAGAATGTTTATAAGGGAATCAGTCAGCTCAAGGATAAATGTGGTGAAATGATCTTTGATGAGAAGATTACGATCAAGGATGATCCTTTGAAAAAGGATGGTTTGTCAAGCAGCCCATTTGATGATGAAGGGGTGGCCTGTTTCACTAAGACGATCGTGGATCATGGAAGACTGAAGATGTTTCTGCATAACCAGAAGTCTGCTGCCATGATGAAGTGTGAATCAACAGGTAACGGTTTTAAGAGCGGGTATGCATCAAGCGTAGGTATTTCTCCTACCAATTTCTATATTGAGAATGGAGAAAACAGCTTTGATGAGCTTTTAGCGATCATGAAAGACGGCTTGGTCATCGATGAATTAAATGGCCTTCATGCAGGCTTGAATCCTATATCAACAGATTTCTCACTGCAGGCCAGCGGCTATCTTGTGGAGAATGGAAAGATCACTCGTCCGGTCAATCTATTTACCGTTGCAGGTAATTTCTTAAGTATGATGAAAGAGGTAGAAGCCGTAGGCAATGATACCTATGATTCTTTGTCAGGCATCAGTTCTCCATCTTTGCTGTTGAATGAATTATCGATCAGTGGTGAGTAAGATGGATGAAAGAGTAGAAATACGGGATCTCATAAAAAATAATGAAACAATTCTTTGTGAAATGAAGCCGGATAAATTCTGTTACTGTTTTCTGCCATCATTAAGAATGCTTCCTATTGCTGTCATATGGGGTTGTATTGATATCATATTCATTGTTAACTTTTTACATTTTGCTTCCGGTTTGATGCTTTTATTTCTTATCGCATTCTTCGCTATTCATCTTTATCCGTGTTACAGCGTATTTACTTCTTTTATAAGAAGGCGTATCGAATGGGAAAATGTACGATATGCTGTTACCGATCATCGTGTGATACAAGTAGGCGGAGCCTTAGGAGTCGAAGTGCGAAGTATTGACCATCATGAAATTGATCATGTAAATATTACGATGGGTCTGATTGAAAAGCTTAGACATGTCGGTTCGATCCATATTACAAGTGATTCAGGTAAGATTGATTTCATCGGTATTGATAATCCTGTAAAGGTTTATAAGATGCTGACTAAAACAAGCTTCGATGTCAAGAGCGATATCGAATATCCAAATGCTTTGCGTCCTGATAATAATCCGGGTTATCAGACAAAGTATGATAATAAAGAATAAAATTTATACCCCAGTATTGCTATACTGGGGTTACTTGTATATTCAGCTGTTCTTTTATTTGAAAATGAGTTTTCATTATTCATGAGCTTGATAAAAACTTGTATGCAAGAGTTAAAAGTATGGTATAATCTTTTTATGAGGCAGATTAATTATTTTGAAGCTTATTTAGACGATTTTGATAAGATCGTCATTTATATGTCAAAACAAAGCTATGAGGGAAACAGCCGTCTTTTTTATCTTGAAGATGAGAACGGAAGATTGGAAGATCTTGAAATTCAGACAATTGAACCGACGAGTAAAAATTACAATAAATATACATGTAAGACTCAAAAATCTGTAGAAATAGGAAAGGAATATCATGTCCTGCATGAATATGCACGCAGGTGTCCTTTAAAAACAGGTTATATTACGAAGCTTTTGGCATTTGATGAACAATTTAGCTATGATGGTAATGATCTGGGAGCTGTTTATACAAAGGAAAAGACCGTGTTTAAATTATGGGCACCAACTGCGGTAAAAGTCCGTTTGCATCTGGATGGAATCTCTTATCCGATGGAAAGAAAAGATCGTGGTATTTATGAGGTCACTGTCAATGGCGATATGGAAAAAAAGACGTATCTCTACTATATCTTAGTGGATGGCAGCTGGCAGGCGTGTGAAGATCCATATGGAAAGAGTTCGCTGGCAAATTCAAGATACAGTGTTGTTGTCGATATTGAGAAATTTAAAGATGAAAGGCCATCGTTGCCTGAATTGAAGCATTATACAGATGCGATCATCTATGAGATGAATGTGCGTGATTTTACGGCTCAAAATCAGGATCACGATTTTGAACATCCGAAGCAATTTTTGGGTGTTGTTGAAGAAAATGAACATACGATTCAGAAAAATATCGGTTTTACTTATTTGAAGCAATTGGGAGTGACGCATGTACAGCTGATGCCGGTCATGGATTTCGCCAGTGTCGATGAAAACAATCCTTCGGTTTTCTATAATTGGGGATATGATCCGGCCCAGTTCATGACCCCGGAGGGCAGTTACAGCAGCGATCCGGATGATCCTTATGCGCGTATCGTTGAATTAAAAGAGATGGTACATCAATTGCATAAGGCAGGGATCCGTGTGATCTTTGATGTCGTGTTTAATCATGTTTTTGAGATGGAAGATATGCCGTTGGCAAAGAGCGTTCCTAATTATTATTTTCAGATGAATAATGAAGGCTATTATTCCAATGGTTCCGGATGTGGCAATGATTTTGATTCTAAACGGGCGATGGGAAGAAAATACATCATTGACTGCTGCCGATATCTGATGGAAGTATATCATGTGGATGGCTTTCGCTTTGATTTGATGGGTATCTTGGATGTGGATACGATGAATCAGGTCTATGAAGCTTGTCATCAGATTGATAAGAATGTCATGATCTATGGTGAAGGCTGGAATATGCCAAGTTTTTTGGAGGGTGAGCAGCGGGCCACGATCCTCAATGACTATAAGATGCCGCATATTGCTCATTTCTCGGATCGTTTTCGGGATGTGGCCAAGGGTCAGACAAGAATTGAAGAAGTGTATCAGAAAGGTTATTGCAGCGGTGATCTATCTCAGCTAGCGATGATGAAGGATGTATTAAGTGCTTCTGTTAGTGATGCATATACCTATCGATATTTCATGGAGCCTGTCAATGTCATCAATTATGTTGAATGTCACGATAATCAGACATGCTGGGATAAGCTGAAGGAGTGCTGTAAGGAGGATACTCGTGAGAAAAGGATCATGCGTCAGAAGATGTGTATTGCGGCCGTCCTTTTTGCACAAGGAATCCCGTTTCTTCATTCGGGCCTGGAATTTGCCCGTACAAAATATGGTAAACCTAATACTTATAACAGTAAGGATGATATCAATTGGCTCAACTGGGAGAGAAAAAACACATATGAAACGATCGTTGAATATACGAAGGATTGCATTCAGTTAAGAAAAGATCATGCCTGTTTGCGTTATCCAAGTACGCAAATGATTCAGGAGCATGTATCGTTTGGAGATATCGATGCAACGGTCTTATGTTATCATATTCATGATGGACAAGAAGATCTGATGATCATGTTTAATCCGAGTTATCGGGAGTTTGGCTATCCTTTTGATGGTATTCGCTACCTTCTCTTTTATAACGGCCGTGTTGATCATGAGATTGTGAATGGTTATCTGTCAATCCAGCCATTAAGTGTGATTGTATTAAGCAAAGGAGGATCACGATGAAAAGAAATCTTGCAACTACAATATTGCTGATGATATTTACCTGTGGTTTATATTATGTGTATCTTATTTATGCGATTTCCAGAGAAATGAATGAATTGCAGTATGATTATCGAAATGATCCGGCAATGGATCTTCTGCTTTCACTGATTACCTGTGGAATTTATCATATTTACTGGTACTATAAAATAGGAAAGCAGATTGAGAATTTTCAATATGATCTAGGTATGCGGACAAGCTCAATTTCTCTTTTATGTCCGATATTGGCTGTTTTTCAGTTAGGGTTCATCAGTATGCTGATTCTTGTCAGTGAAATGAATCACTGTATCGATGAAAAAGAGTATTACTAATTTTTTGCTGGTAATTGTCATCTTTGTGGTTTTCTTCATGTGGCAATGCCCGTTTGAAAGAATTACCGGTATTCCTTGTCCGGGATGCATGATGACAACAGCTGCCTATTATCTGCTTTGCTTAGATTTTGAAAAGGCTTTTTATTTCAATCCGGTGATCTATCTTTTAGTTTTGATGTTTTTTCCGCTTCTCTATACGTATTTTAAAGACAGGAAATGGTTTAAAAGACTGTTGACGTTGACATTGGTCATTTGGATGAGCATTTATGTTTATCGCATGATCATGGTCTTTCCAAAGTATCCGATGGCATATGTCGAAGATAATCTGATCGCACGTTTGATCAAAGGAATCAAGTAGTTGAAAAACTGCTTTTTCTTTAGAAATGATGAAAGATATGGTATGATAAAAGAATGAAAAAGATATGGATGTTTCTGATGGCTGCAGCTTTGCTGGCTTCATGCAGCCGAACGATCGAAAATGAAGAAGAAGCTGTGCTGAAAGTAGCTGTTCATGATGAAGCTTATAAAGAGCAGTTAAATGAATTATGGAAGGAAACCTATCCGGATGCCGGGCTTGAAATCAGTGTCGTAAGTCAGGAAGAGATTCAGAATTCTATTGCGAATGGTGAAGATGTGGCTTATGACGTTTATTGGCTGGAAGATAAATATGTTCCTTTGGTCATTGATGAGCTTTTAGAACCTGAAAGTGATGTTGAGGTGAGCTTAAATACCAATTTTAATGATATCTTTGATAAGGTCAGAAAAGTTTATCAGCCGATCATGGCTCAGGGAATGAGCTATTATGCCCTTGATCTGAATAAGATCGAAAATGATGGGATCGATAAGGATACCTTTAAAGAGATTGAGAAAATAGCTGAATTGGATCATGGTTTTTATTATATGGATGATATTTATTTTACTTCGGCTTTCCTTACTTCAAATCTGAATTATCTGCCGGGAAGGGATCGTAATATCATTAATTTTACAGGTTCTGCTTTTCAGGAAGCACTTACTGATTATCAAAAGATTTTAGAGCTCATCGCATGTGATGATCCGGCTTCTTTTGATAACTGGTTTATTCAAAATACATATTATAGCGGCTTTGTCACAGACGGCATGCAGCTGAAGCAGGATGAAGAGGTCAATCAGGGAAGGTATCAGATTACCAAGCTGCCTACCATCAATGGTCATCAGCTTTATACCCAGGCTATCTCTTATGGCTATGTCATCAATAAGGATACCGCTTATCCGAATGCCGCTAAAAATTTGGTCAAGCTGATGCACTCCGTAAAAGGCATGCAGCTGTTATGTAATGATGAGATACGGATACCTTTGATTTTGGAAGATCAGCTGGATCAGTTTACGTTTGAAAATGAACATATTAAAGAAAAAACGATTGCGTTGAATGGGGCAATTTCAAGAAACTGGGTCGGTATTGAAAATAAAACAGAGGGAGCGTTGGATTTTCTTTATTTGGATACAACGATTGAAAAGATGAAGGCTTGCAATCTTGAAGAAATAGAAGCATGTCAGAATGAATTGGATGAAGATTATCAGGAATGGTTAAAATAGTATGGTACATATTGGAAATGATTGGGATCAATTATTAAAAGATGAATTTGAAAAGGATTATTATCAGCAGCTCAGGCGTTTTTTGGCGTATGAGTATAAGCATTATAAGATACATCCGGATATGTATGATATTTTCAATGCGTTAAAATATACGAGCTATCGGGATGTGAAGGTGGTTTTATTGGGACAGGACCCGTATCATGGACCAAATCAGGCACATGGACTATGTTTTTCGGTAAAGAAAGGGGTCATGCCTCCGCCATCCTTAAAAAATATCTTTAAAGAATTACACGATGATGTCGGCTGTACGATTCCTAGTCACGGGGAACTTGTGAAATGGGCCAAAGAAGGAGTATTGATGTTGAACACGGTGCTGACGGTACGGGAAGGTCAGGCGAATTCTCATGCCAATAAGGGTTGGGAAATACTGACAGATCGTATCATTGCTTTATTGAATGAGCGAAAAGAGCCGATCGTTTTCTTACTGTGGGGAAGAAATGCCCAGAATAAGAGCATAATGATCACTAACCCGCATCATCTTGTATTAAAGTGTGCTCACCCTTCACCGCTGTCAGCTTATAATGGTTTTTTCGGATGCCGCCATTTTTCCAAGACGAACGCATTTTTGAAGCAGCATGGCTATACGCCGATTGACTGGCAGATCGATTGATGATGTGGAAGAATGTAGAAGAAGCCATTGCGGTCATTGAAAGACGCCGGCATCATCATTCCGGTCTTGAACTTTTTAAAAAAGCGGTTGCTGAACTGCATGATCCGCAAGATCAGATTCAAACCATTCATGTAGGCGGCACGAATGGCAAAGGAAGCACGGTCAATTATCTGCGCAGCATCTTACAAAGAGCAGGATATCGGGTAGGTACATTTACCTCGCCTTATCTGATCAGTCATCATGACCGTATCCGTATCAACGATATCAGCATCAGTGATGAAAAACTTTTATCTTATATCAATGAAACAGAGTCTTTATGGGAAAAATATGATTTAAGCATGTTTGAAATCGATATGCTGATCGCTTCTTTGTATTTTAGAGATGAAGGGGCAGATATCGCAATTTATGAGGTGGGCATGGGTGGCCGTTTTGATGCGACCAATGTCCTTCAAAACCCCTTGGTGTCTGTGATTACCAATATCGGTATGGATCATATGATGTATCTGGGGGATACCTATGAAAAGATTGCTTATGAAAAAGCGGGCATCATCAAGGATGGTGTTGACTGCATCAGTGCCAGTGACAGAGAGGATTGTTTAAATGTTTTTGAAAGGGAAGCAGAAAAGCATCATTCACATCTCATAAAAATTGCCTCTGTCGATCATGTGCATGTTGATGATTTTTTGTATTTTGAATATCAGAAGCAAGAATATCAATTAAACACAAAGGCACTTTATCAGCGTTTGAATGCAGCCTTAGCCATTGAAACGATTCATTATCTAAATGAGAAAAAGAATTTTGATATCAATGAAACGATGATCAAAGAAGGCTTGTTTGATACGAGCTGGGCCGGACGTTTTGAGATCATGCGTCAGGATCCGCTGATCATCATAGATGGAGCCCATAATTTGGATGGTATCAAAGCCCTTGTTGCTTCTTTACAGAATTATGATAAGATCCATATCATCTTTAGCTGTCTGAAAGATAAAGAAGGAGAAAAGATGCTTGCGGAATTGAGGCGTATCACACAGGATATCGTTCTTTGTGAGTTTGAGAATGAACGTGCTGATAAAGCAGAGCGTTTGGCTCAGCCTTTTTCTTTAAAGGTGGTTGAAGATTATCGGCAGGCGATCGATGAAGGCATGGAGAAAGAAGGAGTCTTGGTCATTTGCGGTTCCCTTTATTTTATTTCGCTTGTCCGCCGTTATCTGAGCAAAAAGTTAGAAAATAATTGAAAGGTTTAAGTTATGCTTTCATTTTACTGTTGAAAAAGTAAAATGAAACTCCTATAATGTAGATGTTAAGTAAGGAGATTATGTTATGTCAAAAGAAAAAGTATTAGTAGAAGTCAGTGCGCGTCATGCTCATTTATCAGACGCTGATCTAGAAACATTATTTGGAAAGGGGTATCAATTAACTCCTAAAAAAGATCTTTCACAACCGGGACAGTTTGCCTGTGAAGAAAAGGTAACGATCAAGGGGGCTCGCGGTGAATTGAAATTAAGTGTTTTAGGTCCTACTCGTAAAGCTACCCAGATCGAACTTTCACTCACAGATGCAAGAACTGTAGGTGTAAAAGCATTGATCCGTGAATCAGGAGATATTGCCGGTACGAATGGCATCATCGTTGCAGGACCTTGTGGTGAAATCGAAATCAAGGAAGGTGTCATTGCGGCAAAACGTCATATCCATATGACACCAAAGGATGCGGAATACTATGGTGTAT
Source organism: uncultured Traorella sp. (assembly GCF_944327115.1). GTDB lineage: Bacteria > Bacillota_I > Bacilli_A > Erysipelotrichales > Erysipelotrichaceae > Traorella. The sequence goes on along the minus strand of NZ_CALVGS010000035.1, from coordinate 5,827 downwards.
CCAATGGTCAGATCGTAAGTGTCAAAATAGAAACAGAAGACAGAACGACAACCTTTGGAGATACTGTAATACGTGTATCTGATTCTTATGCACTTGCAATGCATATTGATACAGATGAAGCTAATGCAGCTGGTGTCAGCGGTACAGCTATGGGAGAAATTATTCTTTAATTTTAAAATAAAACACCAGGAAGCTTTTTGAAAATTAAAAAGTTTCCTGGTATTTTTTTGTTTATAGCTTTAAGCATTGTATCAGTATAAAACAGTATTGGATGCTGTGAGTTATGATGCAGATATTGTAGTATTGAATGATGACTATTCAGTTGAAATGACTTATACTAAAGGTAGAAAAGCATTATAAAAGGAGTCATTATATAATGAAAAAAATACTTGTTGTGAGTGATAGTTTTAAAGGAAGCTTAACATCAAAAGAAATTTGTATGATATGGCAGGAAAAATTAAAAAAATATTCATCCCAATTTTCTTGTCATTGTATTCCATTTGCCGATGGCGGCGAAGGAAGTTTAGAAAGTTATCTCTCGTATGGTGGTGTTTTAAATGAGATCATCATTAAAGATAATCTACTTGGTGATATGAAAATTCCTTATGTGGTAGAGAATGATACGATGTTGATAGAATCGGCATCAGTAGTAGGTCTTCCTTTATATCAGGATTATCTTGCTCCCTTAACTCTTAATACATTTAACTTGGGCAAGATCATTCAATTTGGAATTGAAAATGGATTTAGAAAATTTGTTATCTTTTTAGGTGGCAGTGCAACTGTTGACGGAGGTATTGGTTTAGCCGAAGCTTTAGGTTATCGTTTTTTTGATAAAGAGGGAAAACGATTAGCCCCTTTACCTTCAAATATGGAAAAGATTGAAATCATTGATATAAGTAGGGCAGATAGTCGGTTATCTGAATGTACATTTACATTAGGTGTCGATGTAACCAATCCTCTAACTGGAGAAAATGGCTGTGCTTTTGTATTTGGACCGCAAAAAAAAGCTACATATGAGCAATGCATACAGTTGGATAAAGGCTTATATCATTTATCTGATGTGTTAGAGAGGATGACACATCAATCTTTGAAAAAGATAGAAGGATTAGGTGCTGCCGGAGGTTTAGGTCTTTTTCTGGCTGCATTTCATCATGCCAGAATATTAAATGGTACGACCCTTTTGATGGAAAGATTGCACTTAGAATCTGAAATAAAACAAAGCGATTTAATGATTACGGGTGAAGGACGCTTTGATGAACAGTCATTACACGGAAAGCTTATTTCAAACCTCATATCTGAAGCAAAGAAATATAACGTGCCTATTTGGGTCATTACAGGATCCACAACGCTTAAAAATACTCATTATGTTGATCGAATCATTGTGTTAAATGAACAAGAAATTCCATTGGAAAAGAAAATGCTTTCTGCAAAGATAGATTATTCTAAAAAAGTTGATGAAATATTTCAAGAACTCGTTAAGTTTCAATCGTCAGAATAGAGGAAACATGAATCAGAGTAAAAAAGTATTCTTGATAATAGTCTATGTATTGTGAGTTTTATTATTTCTTACATCATATAGAAATTATGTCTATGATAAAACTAGATCAAGTAAAACGGTTGATGTTGATTTGGTGAATGCTGTGAAGAAAGCATGTGGAGGGAATTTATTAATGCTGGAGTTGAGTGGATACACTTGGATATAGCGGATGTCACAGTATTTCTAAGGATAATTGTTATTGTTGTGCCGGTGCAACAGGTGTTGGCCGCAACATTAGGTTATTTATTTAAAAAATAGGATGTCTGTACACAACAGGCATTTTTCTTTTGGAAAAATCATACAATAAAAATCGAAAAAGAGATGAAATTGTAGAAATTAGGTAAAAATAACTTTTTTTATAGGTAAAATATGGAAAGCGTTTTCATCTTTTTTCTCAAAGTAGTAGATATTTTGTGAAAAAGTATTTATAATAGTGGTATAGATGTACCAGGGGGTTATAATTTATGAAACAACAGATGTTGGCAATGATTCTTGCCGGAGGACGCGGTACGCGTCTGGAAGCACTGACAAAGAAAGTTGCAAAACCAGCAGTTTATTTTGGTGGAAAATATCGTATTATTGATTTTCCATTGAGTAACTGTGCTAATTCAGGAATTAATATTGTGGGTGTTTTGACACAATATGAGTCCATTCAATTAAATTCTTATGTTGCCGGAGGAGGTCACTGGGGTCTTGATGCGAAAGACAGCGGTGTTTTTGTTTTGCCGCCCCGTGAAAAAGCAGATACAGAGTTTAATGTGTATCGAGGTACTGCCGATGCGATTACACAAAATATAGATTTTATTGATTCTTATGATCCGGAATATGTACTGATTCTTTCAGGTGATCATATTTATAAGATGAATTATGCCAAGATGTTGGCACATCATAAGGAAAACAATGCTGACTGTACGATTGCAGTCCTGCCGGTTCCGATGAAGGAGGCAAGTCGCTTTGGTATCATGAATACGGATGAAAGCGGCCGGATCATTGAATTTGAAGAAAAACCAAAGGAACCAAAGAGAAAAATAACATCAATGGGTATTTATATCTTTAACTGGAAGTTATTGAGAAAACTATTAAATGATGATGATAAGAATCCTGATTCTCATCATGATTTCGGTAAAGATATCATTCCGACGATGTTAAATGAAGGAAAGCGTTTGTGGTCATGGCGCTTTGAAGGATATTGGAAAGATGTCGGAACGATTTCTTCGTTGTGGGAAGCAAATATGGATCTTTTGTATCGTTCCAAAGAGCTGGATCTTCAGGATCAGACTTGGAAAATATATACACAGGATAAATGTGCGATTCCTCAGTATATTGGAGATCATGGAGATATCATTAATTCGATCATTGACCAGGGCTGTTATATCGATGGAAAAGTGGAAGGCTCAGTGATCTCTACGAGCGTTAAGATCGGTAAAGATGCCTTAGTGCAGGATTCGGTCGTATTGCCGGAGTGTCAGATCGGAGAGGGTGTCCAGCTGCATCGGGTCATTGTCGCAAACGGCATTAAAATAGCCCCTAATATGGTAGTAGGAGATCCAAATAGCGAAGAGATTGAATTGATTTCCAAGAATGTGAGGTAAGAAATATGTGTAATGCACTTGGTATTGTTAATTTTCCGGGATCAAATGTTCGTATAAAGGGAATGCATGATTATCGTCCTATTGCAGCTTTTTCATTTTTAGGACGTTATCGTATGATTGACTTTCCTTTGTCAAATATGACAAATTCCGAAATAGAAGAAATTCAGATTTATTTAAAAAACCGTCCACGTTCCGTATTTTCTCATGTGGGAACAGGACGCCAATATAACATTAACTCAAAACGTGGAGGTATCAGTATCTTATATGGTGAAAATTCTCCGGAATCGGAATTCTATAATACAGATATTGCCAGTTTTAAAGCCAACATGCGAATCATTGAAAAGTCAACGAAGGATTATGTCGTGATTGCTCCAAGTTATATGTTGTATTCGATGAATTATGATACATTGTTGAAAAAACATCTTGAAAGCGGAGCAGATATTACGGTTGTTTATAAGTCGGTGGATGATGCAAAGACACGCTTTATTGACTGTGATACACTGGCTTTAAATAAACAAAAGGGTATATTGTCTATCGGAAAGAACCGGGGCAACTATAAGACTCGAAATATTTCTATGGAAACTTATGTATTATCGAAAAATCTATTCATACAGCTGATCGATGAGGCATTGAAGGTGAGCTCGCTTTATTGGTTTACAGATATCTTAAATGAGAAATGTGAGGAATTAGATATTCGCGGTTATCAGTATCGCGGCTATTTAGCTGCCATTACAGACCTTACAAGCTATTATGAGGCCAATATGGAGCTGATCGATCCGGAAGTGGCTTCTGATCTGTTTAAGGAAGAGTGGCCTATCTATACACGTACGAATGATTCACCTCCGACCAAATATACAGAAGATGCCAAGGTACGCCGATGTGTTATTTCAAATGGTTGTATGATTGAAGGTGAAGTTGAAAATTCGATCATTGGCCGTGGCTGTGTAGTGAAAAAAGGTGCTGTCGTGAAAAATGCGGTTATTTGTCCGAATTCGGTTATTGGAGAGAATGTGTATCTGAATAATATCGTTGTGGATAAGGAAGCGAATATTTCGCGAGTGAAGAACATACAAGGAGTCTGTGGATCACCGGCTTATGTAAGAAAAGGAGATCGTATCTAATGGAAAGAATTATGATGGTTGCTGCGGAAGGCTTGCCGTTTATCAAAAGTGGAGGATTGGCTGATGTCATCGGATCATTGCCGAATGAGTTTAGAGCTCGCGGGTATGATGTCAGAGTTGTTATGCCTTTATATAAAAAGATAGCTATTAATTGGCATGATAAATTTACTTATTTGAGAACTTATACCGTAAATATCAATTATGAAGAAACCCAGGTCAATCTTTTCTATTATATCTATAATGATGTGACATATTATTTTATTGAACATCAGGGATATTTTGAAAGAGAAGCAATGTATGGATATGAGGATGATGGTGAAAGATTTGCCTTTTTCCAGAAAGCTGTATTGGAAATGTTGAATCAGATCGATTATTTCCCTGAGATCATGCATTGTCATGACTGGCATACGGGTATGATCGCCGCTATGTGCAAAGAAAACTTTAATCATGATTATCGCTATCGTGGCATCAAGCATGTCTATACGATCCATAATCTTGCCTTCCAAGGTAATTTTGGAGCTGATATGCTGGAATCTTGTCTTGGGTTAGGCAACTATGTGTTTGATAATGGAAATGTGAAATTTGATGGCGGTATTAGCTTTTTGAAAGCAGGTATCGTCTATTCGGATAAGATCACGACCGTGTCGCCAAGCTATGCGGAAGAAATTAAAACGACCCAGTTTGGTGAAAGAATGGACGCAGTCTTACGTTTCAGAGAAGCTGATCTCTGCGGTGTCGTCAATGGTATTGATACGAAGATGTGGGATCCAGAGAGTGATGCACTGATTACAAAGAATTATACATTTAAGACTTATAAGAAGGGAAAGGCTGAAAATAAAAAGGCTTTACAGAAGAAGTTAGGTCTTGAAGTGGATGAAAATGTCATGATGCTGGGTCTGGTTTCCAGACTTACATGGCAAAAAGGCATCTATCTGATCATCGAACAGTTATTCAATATCTGCAATCAGCCAATTCAGTTAGTCATTCTTGGAAGTGGCGAAGCAGGGCTTGAAGAGAAACTAAGAGAAGCTGAGTGGGGCAATAAAGGAAAGGTTTGCTTCTATTGTGGCTATAATGAAGCACTGTCACATGAAATTTATGCTGCCAGCGATCTCTTCTTGATGCCATCTCTGTTTGAACCATGTGGTATCTCACAGCTTATCTCTATGCACTATGGCACATTGCCACTCGTAAGAGAAACCGGTGGATTGAAAGATACGGTACAGCCTTACAATCAATATACCGGAGAGGGCTGTGGCTTCAGTTTCGCTAACTACAATTCGAATGATATGATGCATGTATTGTGGGAAGCCATTGATCTTTACTATAATAACCCGACAGCATGGAAAGGTATTGTGAAGAATGCCATGGAAAAAGATGTTTCCTGGGCTCAAAGTGCAGAATTTTATCTAGGTATATATCGAGAGCTCTGTGGAGAATAGGAATGAAAAGCACTGGTGACAGTGCTTTTTTAGAAAGGGGATTCTATGTTACATTTTTATAGTGAAAACAAAAAAAAGAAATTAGGATAATTTTGTAGTTATTTATCAGAAATGTCAAGATTTTTGATAATCATG
>NZ_CALVGS010000034.1 GCF_944327115.1 uncultured Traorella sp. | reverse complement strand
GCAGTGATTCATCTCTTTCCCATTTGCTGACAGCCTGATAGCTGACGCCAAGGATATCGGCAACTTCGCTTTGAGTCATGTTGTTAGCCTTTCTTAGATCGGCAATGGTTTTTCCTATCTTGTTCATCGTTTATCTCCTCCTTGTGATATAGATATAGGTCGTCACATCTTTGATCAGTTCTTTCTTCATTTTTTCAAATTCTCTTTCATCATAGTATTTGCTCATGGAATCTCCTCCTTTATCCGGATACTCCTATCGTAAATACAAATGCCTTATTTGCCAATAACTTGTTAGTTGAAATCATCATTTCAACCATCAGTTGAATAAAAAACTCCTGAAATTCAGGAGCTATAAGTTTTCCAACACGCTTTTCTCATGATCCAGCAATACCTGTTTCTTAAATATACCTCCGGCATATCCTACCATCTTATTATTGGAACCAATAACACGATGACAAGGAATTAAGATCATAAGCTTATTTTTATTATTAGCCATACCAACAGCTCTCACAGCTTTTGGATGATCGACCTTTTGTGCTATATCTTTATATGTGCATGTCTGCCCATAAGGAATCTGAAGCAATGCATTCCATACCTTTAGCTGAAAAGGCGTGCCATCAAGCTTTAACGGTAATTCAAACGATAATCTTTTCCCCATAAAATATTCTTTTAATTGCTTTTTTACTTCCTTTGACAAAGAGCTTTCACATGCTTTTTCTTCTATTTCATCCACAAATTCGCACTCTAAAACATATTCATCATCACATACGATCTTGATGAGTCCAATTAACGATTTATAATAATCTACATACATTCTATACACCTTCTTGTGATATTATAATACATAATTAAGATTTCTGCACCAATATATTTAACTTTTATATTCCTTTTCCTGCCAATTTTTACCATCTTATTCATGTATTGTTTAACACATATATCCATCTCAATGAATATATATATATATCTTTAAATTCTTTATAAAAATATAATTTTTTAAACGTCAAAAATAAAAAGCCCGATCGTTCGGACTTATTCGATACATGGAGCAGATGAGGAAGTTATTTACAACTTTTTGATTTATGAACCAATCACTATTTACATGATAATACTTTTATAGCAATTTTGGAATAATTTTTGTATAATAAAAAACACCACAATCAGCAACTGGGAAAAAGGTGTCAGCAATCCTGATGTAGAGATAGTTTCAAAACCGTGTACAATTTTAAATGTTTCAGCGAGTTATTTCTTCGATGATATGGCTAGTGAAGAAATTCTTTCTTTTAGCGAAAAAGAACACATAAAAAAAAACCGTTCTTTATCAGATTACGATAAAGAAACGGTAGATCAGCTATTAGATAGATTAAGTGAAAAAGAATCTGAACCTCTTTATACAACAGTAACCAAACCAATTATTTAACTGGTTTATCAGCTGGTACTGGTTTATTCGTATTTGATGATGTTCCATGCGAACAAATAGAAGTGCCTGTTGAATATAAGGATATTGATTTTGTTATTGGTGTAACAGGAGATTCTATGGAGCCAACTTATTATGATGGTAATCAGGTCATGATGAAAAAAAGGTGAAGTAAGAATCGGCGAAATTGGTGCATTTATGTATGATGGTGAAGCTTATATAAAAGTCCTCGGTAATAAGAAACTTATCTCTTTAAATAAAAATTATCCGGATAAAGAAATCAGCGAAGATACTCAGTTCGAGGTAATCGGCAAAGTTGTAGGAAAAGTTAATTAAGTATTTACATACACGAGAGGAGTGAGAAAATGGAAGATAAATCAAAAGGTGAAATTCTACTGTATCAAGCGGATGGAAATACTCATGTTGAAGTAAAGGTTCAAAATGATACAGTTTGGCTTTCAATTGATCAGATGGCAGATTTGTTTCAACGAGACAGAAGTGTTATTGGTAAACATATTAGGAACATTTTTAAAGAAGGTGAATTAAAAAAAGAATCAGTATGGGCAAAATTTGCCTACACTGCAACAGATGGAAAAGTATATAATGTAGATTATTACAATCTTGATGTAATTATTTCTGTCGGTTATCGTGTAAAATCGTTACGAGGTACGCAGTTTAGAATATGGGCCACCGAGCGATTAAAAGAATATATGATCAAAGGCTTTGCACTAGACGATGAAAGACTGAAAGGAAATGGTGGTGGCAATTACTGGAAAGAGCTTCTGGATCGTATTCGTGATATTCTGTCATCTGAGAAGATGTTATATCGCCAAGTGCTGGATCTATATGCTACCAGTGTTGATTATGATGCTCACGATCCTAAGTCTATCGAATTCTTTAAAATCGTCCAAAACAAATTACATTACGCAGCTCATGGACATACTGCAGCAGAAGTGATTTATCAAAGAGCCGATGCCGATAAACCTTATATGGGACTTACTTCATTCAGCGGCGAGATGCCAGTATTGAATGATATTGGAATTGCAAAAAACTACTTAGATGAAAAGGAATTGAAAGTTTTAAATAATCTCGTATCAGGTTATTTTGATATTGCAGAAATCAATGCATTGGAACATAAGCCTATGTATATGAGTGATTACATCGAACAGCTAGACAGAGTTTTATCATCTAGCGATAGAAAGCTTCTTACAAATGCAGGAAGTGTTAGTCATAAACAAGCAATAGATAAAGCAACTAAGGAATATCGCAAATATCAGGAAAAAACATTATCTCCTGTTGAGGAAGAGTATTTAAAAGTGATTCAAGAACTTAATAAAACTGCCAAGAAAAAAAGTAAAGAAAACAAATAAAAAACACCACATCCCCAACGGGTAATGAGGTGCAACACAAATAGGCTCCGTAGAGTATCTATTGCTCTTTTAGCTATTATAACATATAAAAACATCCCCTGCTACCAACAAGGGATGAATGTGATGCTACCAACATCACAGTATAGAAAAATTGATTACCACACCAGTTTTTCTATACCCAATTTTATCACATAAAGGAGGGTATAATCAATGCCAGTTTACAAAGATAAGAAAAGAAAAACGTATTATTTTGAAGGAAGCTATGTCGATCTTTTAGGCAATAATAAAAGATACAAACGCAGAGGGTTTAAAACCTCTAAAGAAGCAAAAGATACTGAACGATTCTTTCTATTAGAAATAAAAGACAAAAATCGTTTATCTCTGACACTAGATGATATTGCAAATGAATATTTCAGTTATGCTGAATCAAGAATAAAAATGTCGTCTATAATCACATTTAAATATAGATATGAGCTTCATATTAAACCATATTTTTCTAGTAAAAAATAGATAAAATTACACCTAATGATATTATTAAGTGGCAAAAAGAACTTATCAACAAGAATTACAGCACCAAATATATTCAATCAATACATGAGATTTTTAATAGATTCTATACTTTTGCAGGAACTATCTATGGGTTAAATTATAATCCGCTGAAAATTGTCGGTAGAGCAAAAAATCAAAAGAAAAATACCCCCAAAATGAATGTATGGGAAATTGACGAATTTAATAAATTTATGAGTGTAATTGAAGACCCAATGGATCAGTGTTTATTCAGGCTTCTCTATATGACTGGTATGCGTAAAGGTGAATGTGTTGTTTTGCAATGGAAAGATTATGATGGTTATACCATTCAAATTAACAAAACCTATTCAAAAATTTCAAAAGAAATCACTTATCCTAAAACCGATAACAGCATAAGGAAATTAGACCTTGATACAAAGACCTGTGAAATGCTAAATAACTATCTAAAAATATGCAAGGCTTATGATGGGTATAGCGATGATAAATATATTTTTGGCTTTTATAAGCCATACTCTTTTACTACATTGAAAAGGCACAAAGACTTATACATAGAAAAAGCAGGAGTCAAGTATATCCGCATCCATGATTTCAGGCATTCCCATGCATCTATATTAATTACCAAAGGAATACCTATTACAGCAGTGGCAGAAAGAATTGGTGATACAGTAGAAACAGCCATGAATGTCTATGCTCATTTAATGAAAGAATCCCATGAAAAAATAAAAAATTTGCTTAACGAAATTTAAAATTTACGCCAAATTTACGCCACGAGCAAAATAAAATAAAAAAAAGCCCTAAAATAGGGCAGTATTTTACACATGGAGCAGATGAGGGGAATCGAACCCCCGTATCAACCTTGGCAAGGTTGTGTTCTACCATTAAACTACATCTGCATGGCGGTCTAGATGGGACTCGAACCCACGATCTCCTCCGTGACAGGGAGGCATGTTAACCACTACACCACTAGACCATATCGCATGAATTTGAAATGGCGCAGAAGGAGGGATTTGAACCCTCGCACCAGTTTCCCGGCCTATACCCTTAGCAGGGGCACCTCTTCAACCACTTGAGTACTTCTGCAGTGCTTGAACTCGTTCATGCTTAAGTATAATACCATAAACGATTTCATTTGACAAGATATAATTTAATAAAAAATAAAAATGAAATGTACGGCCTATCAACACTTTCTGTTTCAAAATAGTGAATACTGCATTTTTCTATTCTTAATAGGAGCTATGGTAACTATTCAAAGGAAAAGAGTCCTGAACAAACAGGAACCGATGCCATTCATCACCGATTCCCATTTATTGTTTTTTCTTCTGCGATAGAGCTCTATTTTTTCGCCAGATACTTTCTGATATCTAAGGCAACAGCAATGATGATCACGGCTCCTTGGACGATAAACTGATAAGATGTATCAATTTTAAGAAACTGCATCGAGGTCTTTAAAAGCTCAAAGACCAATACACCTAATAAGATACCGGATACTTTTCCTACTCCTCCTGTTGTTGATACGCCTCCGATCGTACAAGCGGCAATGGCTTCCAATTCATAACTCAATCCCAGATTGACCGACGCTCCACCTGATTTGGCGGCCAGCAGGAATCCGGCAATACCATACATGATGCCGGCTACCGTATAGATCTTAATTTTTGATAAGGTGACATTGACACCTGATACTTCTGCGGCATTTTCATTTCCGCCAATGGCATACATATATTTACCGTAACGCGTCTTATTATAAAGAAACCAGAAAAGGATACCTAATAGGATACCGATCAGAAAAAGATATTTAAAGCTGAAACCACCGATTGAAAATAATTCTCCGGTCGCAAGTGAGGTATAATCCTTCCTTAAACCGCCGATCGGATCAGCTCCTGAATAGACAAGATTGATACCATATACGATCGTTTGCATTCCTAATGTTGCCAGAAACGGCGGTACCTTTAATATAGAAATGACCATACCATTCAACAAGCCAAAGAAGGCTGTCGCCAGTATGACAAGCAATAAGACTGCCAATAACGGATATTGTGCCAATTGCGGAAAGAAACGATCCGCATAATCTGCTCTTTGAAGAAAGGTACAGGCAATGACACCTCCCAGCCCTACCATTCTTCCTGCCGAAAGATCGGTACCTTTGGTGATCAGACAGCTGCTGACACCTAAGGCGATAATAAAACGAGGAACGACATTGGTCATGATATTATTGAAATTCGGACCGCTGAGAAATCCGGCTTGTGTGATTCCAACATATACGACCAACAGAATCAAAAGCAAGGTAATGGCATTATTGCTCATAAAATGGATGAGGCTCTTTTTTTCTATATTCATCTTTCTGCTCCCTTACATGTACTTAGTCGCAAGCATCATGATATTTTCCTGCGTAGCCATCGCGGCATCAAGCAGACCTGAGGTTCTTCCTTCACACATGACCAGAATACGATCGCTCATGCCGATCAGCTCGCTCATTTCACTGGAAATCATGATAATTGATTTTCCCTGTGCCACCAAATCTTCCATAATTGTATAGATTTCATATTTAGCGCCAACATCAATCCCTCTTGTCGGTTCATCAAGAATCAGAATATCGGGGCCATTAGCCAGCCAGCGGCTGATAATGACCTTTTGCTGATTGCCGCCTGAAAGATTTTGAATGAGTGATTTGGCAGATGGCGCTTTGATGCTCATTTTATCTATGCTTTCATGTACTACTTCATTTAAGCTTTTTTTATTCAATATCGTTTTTAAAATCAAATGATGATCTAAAGAAGCTACCGTAACATTGTCAAAAATAGAAAGGACACCAAAGATGCCCATTGCCCTTCGGTCTTCGCTCAATAAGGCAATTCCTTTTGATATCGCATCCCGAGGACGCCTGACCTTTAAGATTTTATTTTTATAAGTGATCTGGCCCCCTGCGATTGCTCGCATTCCAAAAATACCTTCCATCAGTTCACTTCGTTGCGCCCCTACCAAGCCGCCAATACCTAATATTTCTCCTTTTCTGAGCTCAAAAGAAATATTTTTAAATGATTTCGGATCTGAGGATGTCAGATCTTCAACCTGTAAGATGACCTCTTGCGGATGACTTTTACGTAAAGGATAACGGTTTGTCAGTTCACGTCCTACCATTTTTTGAATGATCCTATCGGTTGTCAGTTCAGTCGATGGCCAACTGCCAACATAGGCACCGTCACGCATGATCGTAACTTCATCTGCGATTTTCAGTATTTCTTCTATCTTATGTGATATATATATAATTGAGGTTCCGTTTTCTTTTAATCTTTGGATGATGTCAAATAATGCCTTGACCTCATGTTCGCTTAGAGAAGATGTCGGCTCATCCATGATCACCACTTTAGCGCTGCATGAAATAGCTTTTGCTATTTCAACCGACTGCCGTTGTGAAACAGATAAATCTGCCAGCTTAGTTTTAGGTGACAGCTTCAGATTGATTTCTGATAGCAGCTTTTCAGTATCTTCCATCATTTTCTTATGATCGATCATCTTTACATAAGCAACTTTTTTTATCGGATATCTTCCGCAAAAGATATTTTCCGCAATATTTCGTTCAGGTATGGATTGCAGCTCCTGATGAACCATCGCTATTCCTAATGTCAGGGCTTCCTGTGTGTCCTTGATATTGACAGGCTGGTTTTCAAGCAGTATCTCCCCGCTATCCATCTTATAAATACCGAAAAGACATTTCATCAATGTAGATTTACCGGCACCGTTTTCTCCCATCAAGGCATGGACACTCCCTTTTTTTATTTTTAAAGAAACATGATCCAGTGCTTGGACGCCGGGAAAGGTTTTACTGACATCTCTCATTTCTAATAAAATTTCACTCATATTCGGCTCCCTTTCACAAAATCAGGTGTGCTGCTGCACACCTGATTATCTTTTTGACTTACTTGAATTGTGAAGCGTTCTTAGGAGTTACCTTCACATAATCTATCCAGTAATAAGCAGACAGCTTTTCACCATTAACAGCAGATATTGCGGCATCGACAGCCTTATGTGCCTGAGTGACATGATCATTTAAGACCGTTCCGCTCATCATATCCGTTGATACCAGATCCACAGCTTCCGCAAGAGCATCAACACCTACAAGATAAATATCCTTGCCTACCGTTCTTCGGGCAGCCGTAATAGCCTGCGCTGCCCCTAAAGCCATCGCATCATTGTTACAGAAGACAGCTTCGATCTTATCACCGTACTGAGTGAGAGCATTCGCAACAATTTCCTGTCCCTTGGCCTGATCCCAGTCACCACGCTGCTCATCGAGCTTTTCAACCTTATTGCCGCTTACTTCCTGATATTGTTCAATGGAATACTGAGTACGATATTTCGCATCCACATTTTCAGGATCACCGACAACCATTACATACTGAAGAATTCCATCACCATTCAGATCCCCTTTATTATCCAATTCTGCAATCAACTCACCCTGCATCTTGCCGGACTGCCGGGCATCTGCACCAACATAGCTGATCATTCCTTCATATTTTTTCATATCTTCTTCGCTTGGCTCGCGATTTATAAAAATACATGGTTTCTCAGCAGCTTCGCATTTATCAATAATCGTTGCGGCTGAAGTTGACTGCACCAAATTTATAATCAAAACATCATAATCCTGAGCAATAAAATTGTCGATCTGATTGGTCTGCTCAGCCATATCATTCTTACCGTCCTGAACCGTGACATTATACGTCACTTCATCTGTATTCAGGCTTTTAAAATACTTTTCGATTTCCTGACGGTACAACGTCATGAAATTATCATCAAACTTATAGATCGACACACCGACATTCACCGTTTTCTTCTCATCTTTTGGCTCTGCATTTGTACAGGCAGTTAAGCCGACAACCATCATCAGACATGCAAATAAAGATACTATCTTTTTCATGTTTTCCTCCTGGATCCTATCCGTGCCTACTATACCACGAGAAGAAAGCGTTTACAATGCTTAGAAATTTAATTTCTTTCTGATGTTGATAGTAATCCTACATTTCCTAAAATCCTCTTTATCAAGATATCTCTTTTAATGTATATCTTATGAAATGTGTCATCGGCTGATGGGCCACTAATATCGGTTTTGATACATGGTCATAATTGATCGCATTCGGATAATACTGACATTCAAAACAGATACCTGCATATTTTTGATATACCTGATTGTTTTTTCCCTTTAATGTGCCATTTAAATGATTGGCAGTATATAGATGCATATCTAAAAGATCACTTGTAACTTGTAGAAGCATATGATCATTTTTCAACACCGCCATTTCTTTTATATCTGTATTCTCAAAGACATAATTATGATCATAACCATCTAAAAGATTCTCATGACCGATTTTTAAACGTTCTCCTATTTGATGAAAGTTTTGATAATCAAATGCTGTATCCTTTACATGGATGATTTTTTCTGTTGCCAGTGCATGTTCATCGTTTAAAGCAACACGATCCGTATTGATTTTCAACTCATGAGATAAGATATCTCCCTTCCCATTTAAATTAAAATAGGAATGATTCGTGATGTTCATGATCGTATCCTGATCACTGATGCCCTTGAACGTATAAACCAATGAATGGTTTTCAAGACGGTATTCTACCTCCAGCCTTAAATTTCCCGGATATCCCTCTTCATGATCCTTTGAATAATAAGTGAATAAAACCGCATTTTTTTCCTTTTTCATATCAAATATCTTAAAAGAAAAATTATCATATCCGCCATGGAGTGAATGAGGAAAACTGTTTTTGCTTAGATGGTATTCTTTTCCATTTAATACAAAACAACCGTTAGCGATCCGATTGGCACAACGACCGATCGTTGCTCCCATATAGGAACCCTGCTGATCCAAATAACCTTCATATGAATCAAATCCTAAGACGATATCGATCCCGCTTTTCTTATCAACAAAGGAAACAAGCGCAGCTCCCATGTTCATAACCGTAACCGAAATATATTCATTTTCAATCGTATGGCAACAAATATCATTTTTCATCATCTTTAAGCCTTTCATTTAGTTTCTTCATGACTTCAGCACTGACTTTGATTGTTTTACGGTCATAACTGATAAGACCGTTTACTTCACTTTCAACATCGCTTAACTGTGTATAGACACAAGCGGCTAACCCTAATTTCTTTGCTGGAATGATTTGTTGTTCATAGAGCTGAATAAGGTTTTCCTCCAGCTCTTTCTGACTTTCCATCCGCTTATAACCAAAGCTCTTTTTTCCTTTCTCAAATGACCATTGATAACCGCCAAATTCACTTAGGATGACACATCGTCCAAGTCCGTCCTTTTTAAATTTATAAGGTTTAAAGTAAACATGCCAGCTTTTAAAATCACCTATTTGCTGATCATGCCAGCCGCTTGCAGGATCGATCGTCCTTGTAGGATCCCATTTTTGAACAAGCTGCAAAGCTTTTGCACTGTCAAACTGTCCCCATCCTTCATTAAAAATCACCCACATCGAAATACTGACACAGTTATATAAATGGTCGATCATTCCCTTCAGCTGTTCAATGAACATATTGCGCTGATGCTCATCCTTCCTGCCAAAGAGGCGATAATGAGAATCTTTAAAGCTTTTATTCGTAATCAGAGGAGAGCTGATCGTTAAAAGATTATATGGACAGCCTCCATTCACCATATCCTGCCAGACCAGCATTCCCAAACGATCACAATGATAATACCAGCGCAAAGGCTCTATTTTGATATGTTTACGCAGCATATTAAAACCCATCGACTTTGCCAATTGAATGTCATCGATCATCATCTGATCATCTTTCCAGCTCATCAAACCCTCACTGTTATATCCCTGATCAAGCAATCCGCTCTGAAAATACGGGTGATTATTAAGAAAAAGACGCATGACTCCCTCTTCATCCTTCATAACGCCAAATTTGCGCATCCCAAAATAAGAAGCAACATGATCTTTCTTAAACGTTACCGTAAAATCGTAAAGATAAGGATCTTGAGGTGTCCATGGATGCATATCATCCAGATAAAGACGGATCGCAGAATTACTTTCACCCTCGATACTTTTTTGACCACATGTAATACATACCAATCCGGACGTATTTGTCTTGACAAAGATTTCAACACTTTTTTCATCAAAATAAGGTGTAATTTTCAGTGATTCGATATAATCCTCAAAAACGCTTTCCAGCCAAACGCTTTGCCAGATCCCGCTTTGTGCGGAATACCAGATACCCTTTGGATGCAGCGACTGTTTTCCTCTTAATTGACTGCCGGTATCACTGGCATCATGAATCACAAGACAAATATGATTCTTCTTTTTTAGGACATTGGTGATATCAAGAACGATGGGCAGATAACCACACTCGCTCTCCCCTATCAATGAATCGTTGATCCAGATCTTGCATTGACCATCCACCGCATCAAAATGAAGCAGTACCCTGCCAACATTAAAGTCATCCAAAAGTTCAAAGTCCCGTTCCATGATCAATGTTTCATCCGGCTTTAAAGCCTCCCGGCTTCCACCTAATTTAGATTCTATTGAAAAAGGAACGATCACTTTGCCATTTTCATTTCTTTTTTCACCGTGAATCGAAAAATCCCACTCCCCGTTTAAACATAGATAACTATTTCTTCGCATCTGCGGACGCGGATATTCACTGCATGGAATATGATTCATATTATCAACTCGCTTTCCATTTTGATTATACCTCATTTTTTTGTGAATAAGAATTCAAAACAGAAAAAAAACATGGTGATGCTTAACTATAAAAAAGCCATCATCGTCATATAACGTGATGGCTGATATCAAATTTTAGTGCATGCATCATCATGCATATCTTTTTTGCTTATTTACAGTCCTTTTTCCTTCACAAAATCAATGACCCGATAAACATAGTCATGGCATAGCTCATCGGTTTTAGCTTCAACCATCACTCTCAGCAAAGGCTCTGTTCCGCTTGGACGAACAAGGATACGTCCTTCACTTCCCAGCTCTTTTGCCACTTCATCAATTACCTTATTGACTTCCGGGTCTTTTAATACCGCTTCTTTATCCTTAACCCGCAGATTCACTAAAAGCTGCGGATAAATAAACAGATCTTCACCCAACTTCTTTAAAGAAGCCTTTTCATCGATCATTACCGCTAACAGCTGCAAGGCCGTAAACAATCCGTCACCTGTATTTTCATAATCCTTAAAAATGATATGTCCGGATTGTTCGCCACCGATTTTGTAATCATTAGCTTCCATGCTTTCAAAAACATATTTATCACCGACTGCTGTCTGTACGGAATAAATACCATTTTTCTCAAAAGACTTATATAAACCAAGATTAGCCATCACCGTCGTCACGACCGCATTATCCTTCAGTTTGCCCTGAGCAAGCATATGCTTGCCACAGATATGCAGGATATAGTCCCCATTGATCAAATGACCATCTTCATCTACCGCAATCAAACGATCCGCATCACCATCAAAGGCAAAGCCCACATCATAGTTGCCTTCTTTCATCAGCTGCTGGAGCTCTTCAGGATGCGTCGAACCGCAATGATCATTGATATTGATTCCATTTGGTTCGCTATGAATCACTTCCAATGTAGCTCCCATTTCATTTAAACATTCCTGCGCTGTCGTTGTGGCACTGCCATTCGCCAAATCAAGAGCGATCTTAAAGCCGCTCAGATCAAGCGGATTCATCTCTCTTAACCATGAAAGATAAAGCTGCAGTCCATCCTCAAAATTTAAGACCTTACCGATTTTATCATCCTGTGCATAAGGAAGTTCTTCATCACTTTCAAAATAAGCCTCAATAGCATCTTCAACTTCAGGATCCATCTTCTTACCTTCACCATTAAACAGCTTGATGCCATTATCATAATACGGATTGTGAGAAGCACTGACCATGATGCCACAGTCAAAATTTTCTTTTCGAATCAGATATGACACACTCGGCGTCGGGCACACACCTAAAAGATAAACCGTTGCCCCACTGGCACTGGCACCTGCTGCCAGGGCCATTTCATACATGCTGCTGGACTGACGGGTATCCTTACCTATCAAGATCCTTGCATGACGATTCTTGCCATAATAATATCCCAAATAACGACCAATCTTGATGGCATAATCTAAACGCAAAGTATCATTGGCTTTGCCTCTGTAACCATCCGTACCAAAATATTTTCCCATTGTACCCTCCTACTTTGAAACATTCAATCTTACACTTTGACGATCGCTCTCAAAGGTCAGCATATTGTTATTTCCTTCAATATGAAGCGGTAATTCTACCAGACCGCTGCTATCCTCAGGAAGCTCTGAGAAATCAATATAAGCCTCAATACCGGAAACATCAAAGCTATCGATCATCTCCTGAGTACCTATGATCGTAACACTTACCGTAGCACTCTCATCCTCACTGATGGTTGCCTTCCAGTCACCACGGTTACGATACGTAATTTCAATATCATTAACGACCTTCTGCGTCTTATCTCCCAAGACGACCGTAATGCTTACGACGCTAGGATCTTTGCCGCGCACTCCGCTTGGAAGGTTGATCGGCATCGTCACCACATTGGTTTCATTTGTAAGATCATAAACCGGAAGCTGTATTTCAATCTGATTGATCGTGTCCAAAACATCCTGCGGTCCGTTGATCGTAACACTTGAATGTGTCAATGAAATAGAAGCTATCGCTTTATCATTCGGTATCTCGCCATTCGGTATCACTACGATCGGTACTTCCTTGCTTGGCGTAGTTACGCTGACCGTTGCCTTGATCGATTCCGGAACGATATCAACATCCATACGATTGCCATTTTGATCATAAGCCACCAAAGGCGCATCGACGGTGAAATCTCCTGTAATGTTCGACACATCGATCAAAGCATTTACAATAGAAATCTGATCGATCGTCTGCTGGGAAGCACGTACGATCACGGTATCCTTTTCAAATTCAGGTGTTCCTAATGCATAAATGTTATCCATTTTATTCGTATTGACAAACTGATAACCAATCGTAAATTCCATTGAGATCTTTTTCGTAATCGTCACAGTCACCTGATTTGGAACAATTGTGGCTCTTGTACTGCCGCTGAGTCCTAATGCCTGCAATTCAACTGTATGTGTTCCCTCTGTCAAACCGCTCAGATCGGCAACGATCTTTTGCTTATCAGCCGTAGCCAATGAAATGTCAGCCATTTCCCCCGTCAGGATCACATCAACCGTTTCCGGAAGTCCGCTGACCTCATAAACGGAATCATTGACCTCCACGCTCAATGGGATATCCTGAAATTCTTTGCTGTTTGACATTGAGCTGGTAACACTGGAAATACTGGAAGATGAATTTACCGATACATACAGCAGGACTGCCAAAAGCAAAGCAATTTCTTTTGAAAAACGGCGATTAAACAATAATCTGTCAAACCAATTTGAAAACCAACGAAAGGCTTTCACGAAGAAATTACCGAAATTCATATACGAACGTGTAATTTTTTCGCTTTGAGAGGCAATGGTCTTTGCCAGTTCTACTTTTTTCTCATCAATATTCGATGTCTTCTGTTTCCTTGGCTTTGCCATTACTCATTCCCTCCTTCACCATTATTATTTTCTTGGATCTGATCCATCAAAGCATCCAATTTATCATCATCTGAAAGAGTTTCATCCTTTATGTTATTTTCAGCGCTCTGTACTTCTTCCTTCTTGACCTCTTCCTTTTTCTTTCTGCCGCGTCGTTTAGGCTTTTCATCCAAAGCCTCAAAAACGATTTCCTCAGCAACTTCTTTTCCTGCTTTTTCACTATTCTTATTCACACGAGCTGCCTGCTTCTTATACGTAGACTTAACATCCGGCTCTTTTTCTTCCTTCTTGTCATCTACCTTTACCTTTGAATACTTCTTGGCATTCTTCAATAAATATGCGGTAATACGCGGTCCCTTATGAGAATCCTTCTCATGACCATATTCAAACTCGATCTCATCATCTTTCTGCTGAGAAACCTTTTGATCCGATACCACATTTTCCTGAAGACAGATTGCCTGAAGCAGATACTCCCGCAGCTTATCTTCATCAACGACCGTTAATCTTCCACCCTCAGCAATCGAAATCTTGCCCGTTTCCTCACTGACGACAATGCTGATGGAATCAGTGATCTCACTGATACCGATCGCTGCCCGATGACGTGCTCCATAGCTTGACGGAAAATCAAAGGTCGTCGGCGGAAAATATGCACTGGCACAGGCAATCTTATCCCCTTGGATGATGACCGCACCATCATGCAGCGGTGTTCCCGGCACAAAAATCGAACACAAAAGTTCGCTCGTAACAATTGAATTCATTCTTGTACCCGTTTTGATATAGTCACTTAATGAATGTCCCTGTTCCAGCGTGATCAGAGCTCCCGTCTGTGTCTTGGAAAGTTCACCGGCAGCCTTCACCAGTTCATCCACCAGATATTCACGCTCATTGCTCGTTAACGTCGAGATTCTGGAAAGCACATTGGTCTTGCCGATCTTTTCAAGAATGCTCCTGATCTCCGGTGAGAATAAGATGATCAATGCCAGTGGTCCCCAATTCACAAACATATTGGCCAGGACTGACATCGTTCTTAAATTAAACAGATTTGCGATAGCCTGAATGATAATTACAAAAACAATTCCTTTAAATATTTGAATCGTACGTGAATTATTGCGTACAATTTTTAGTACATAATAGAAAACGACCCATGTACAACAGATATCAACCACTGCATTTAATATCTGAAGCAATGTTGATGGATTGAATATATTTAACATACGAAACTCCTTTCGCTTTTTATTATAACACATCCCTCACTTCTCAAAAACCCTTTTTTCTCTCGATCTAAAAGTTGCTCAAAATAAAACAGGAACATGCGTCCTGTCTTATTCCAGCATAATATCTTTAGGTTTAAGCCTTATGACATAGAGCAAAGGTAAAAGAGAAGATATTAAAAAAGTTCCTACTGATAATCCAATAAGCCAAATAAAATCATCAACAGTTATCATAATCACATATTCATCTAAAATATCTTGTTGATCAATCTGATCTGGATTCAGATAAAAAGAAACATCTGTATATTTTTCTGACACGCTCATTTCTCCATAAAAAGCTGTTCTCATCATATTTCTTGATAGATTTTGACTCAAAAACCAGCCGCTTGCAAAAGAGATAACGATTCCTAATAATCCGCTCAATATTACTTCTAAGATAATCTGAAAAAATAACTCCGATCTTTTGATTCCCATTGAAAGGTAAATACCTATTTCATGCTTTCGATCTTTTATGAAATAAAAAGAAATCAAAGCGGCAATAATACACATGGCAGCTATTGAGAAAATGACTGTTTTATGAGCCAAACCACTAAAACTATCAATGGGCCCTAATAAGTTTGACACACTATCATTACTCGTAGTGACTATAATATCAGTACCTTCAACATAATTATCAGCTGCCATCTCTAATGACTTCACATTCTGTGGCTGATCAACAGCTATGAGTGCTGAATCAATCCATATCTTAGAAACATAATCTTCTTGTGGATTCATTTCTAAATATGTTTCCGCAAGCTTTTGAATATTTCTGTTTGGTGTATAAAACATTTGAATATTATGAATATTTTTCACATCAGAATACTTATTTTCAATGATTTTAAAAGTGCCAACAACTGTATAAGTCACAATTTCATGATAAACATCTATCATTTCATTACTTTCAGAATCATAAGCTGAAATATTCATGACAAAATCAATGGTATCCCCTACTTTAATATTTTTCGAATCCTTTTTAATATCCTCATTGACAATTAATACATTATCACCATTTTCCATCTGCCTATCAGTAAATATTTCGCCACCAGTAAGCTGAATAAACCCTTCTTTCTCATCCGCTAAATTAGCATAAGAGATACCATGTAAAATCGAAAATCCATTTTCATAACTTATATTCTCATCTAATTCATACTCTTCACTCTGACTTAATTCCATAAAATTAATATGATAATTAATATCAGCGTACGCAACATGATCACGAACGGTCAATGCCTTGAAACAATCTTCAAAAACAGTCCATTTTTTTCGATATTCATCCAAGGTCAATCCTGTTACTTCTGCATCCGAAAAAAGAGAAGTGTCAGTTAATACTATTTTCCCGCCAATACGATTTAATAAATGATTTTGTGTATTTTCACCTGATTGCGCAATGCTCTCAGCACATATCAATACATTACCCATTAAAAATGTAAATAGAAAAAAAATCAAGGTGGCTGTCTTTCGTCGTGTAATACTTATCCAAACTCTTTTAAATACATTCATAAAACAAAATTATGCGTGTGCTCATAAAGATGGAGAATCACATCAGACTTTTCAGCAACATCCTGTGCATGTGTCACGACGATTACACATTTATTTAAATCATGTGCTAACTTCTGAAAGATTTCTACGATCATAGATCCTGTGTCCTTATCTAAATTTCCTGTTGGCTCATCAGCAACAATTAAATCTGCATTGCTTGCTAATGCACGAGCAATAGCAACCCTCTGTTGCTCACCACCGGAAAGACGCTTGATTCGACGTATCGCTTTCTTTTCATCGATACCGACACTTTCAAGAATTTTTAAAGCCTGCACCTTCATGTCCTTTTCCTTATTTTCACTAATTCCCATAGCCACTAAAACATTCTCAAAAGCATTCATATAAGGAATCAAATGATAATTTTGAAATACAATTCCAATATTATTGCGACGATAATTCTCCCATCCAATTTCATCTAAATTTTTTCCCTTATATAAGATATCTCCCTGTTTTGGCTTATCCAAAGCACTAATTAATGATAAAAATGTTGTTTTCCCGCATCCACTAGAACCTAAAATTGTATAAAATATACCTTCTTCGAAACTCATGGATGCATGATTCAAAATTACTCTTTCCTGATCACCATCAGGATATGTATAATATAAATCCTTTACCTCCAATATGCTCATAGGCCCACCTCACAGTTTGAATTGAAATCTTTTATTCCTTACATAATAATCCAGGACAAAGTATTTGTCCTACTTCTCTTCGAGAAGCAAAGATGGAATGCTTCCATTTATTATCAAAGATAATGCAATTAATAATTTAATAATGAACACGTTATCCCTCCTTGATATTTTCTTTCATTTTTAAAATATAGATCTGATAGCTGCGATAACTTCTTGTTTTTTTACACAATCTGCTCATTTCATATTCATACATCGTCCATAATGGCTCAGCATATATTTCCTGTTTTAACCTTTTCATGACTTCTTTTAATATAAATTGTTGAAGTTGTACAGGTGGAACACCCTCTGCGCATAATTGATAATATTTCAAACATGGATACAACGAATGATTTTCACAAATTGAATAATCAAAGCAAATAATTTGATTCAATCGACTCTTACATGCACAAATAAACAAAATATTTTTTTCATCATTCATGAGCTCGTTTGATCTTTCATAATATTTGAGAGCTTTCTCATAATCTTCATATAAATAATAATACATTCCTAGATTATAATATATCGATTTTTTCATTGAAACGGGTAATCTTTCATCTTTCACTATATCTTCCAGCTTCGACGTGTATATTTTACCTTTTTCCTGATCAACATCTCTATAAATACTGTGGATATCCATCAGCGTTCTTGTCTTTCGAAGAACATTATCTTCCCTCTCATAGTATTTCAAAAGATCCTTGTAAATCTCTAAAGCTTCAATATAATTGACTTTCATCTCACATTCTCTGGCATACCAATATCGTCCAATCGCATCATTTTTTTCTGCTGCTAATGGATATAACTGATTACAGATTTTTATATCTAAGATTTTTTTAATATTGCTTTGTTCACACACTTCCAGTAGTAGCGATCCCAAGGATTCAAATAGATTGATGTATGGAATAACTCTTAAAACTTCATCCCTAGTTAAATATTTACTATCAAGATAATATTTTTTCAAATAGTTTAAAACTTCGATTACTTCCCGATAAATCATCATTTCTTGATGTGAAAAACAGATTTCAAACAAAGAATTGATTTCTTTGTCAATTTTTTCTGATTGAAATTGCTCACACACTTGATAGAGAGCTTCGAATCTGTCTTCCAGGATTTGAAGGTCCTCATCATTCATCAAATATTTTAAATGATAAAAATGCAGAAGACCGTCATAATAATCATCATTTTTCTTGATTACTCCCTTTTCTATGTCTTGAACAGTTGCATGACCGCAAATGCCGGCATTATAGACCTGCAACAAACTAATATGATGCTTTTTTCTATAAAAACAGAAATATCTTCCCAATAATCTTTTTTCTCTATCTGAATAAAACTTGATTACGATCATTATAATTCTCCATTACAATAAAATGTCTTTTGGATTCATTCGCAAGATAAATAATGTAGAAATTCCAGTAGAAGCCGCTAAAACAATAACAGATGCTAACATTACACTACTTAAATCACCATTTTCCAACTGTGTTTCATATTGTTTTAAAACTTCTTTCTGACTGATTTCTTCCGGCATCATCTGCATATTTTCTTCCGCTAATTCCTTCTGGATATGACTTTCCATCAGCATCTCACTTATATCATGACTAATTCCTCGTACACTTATCATAGAAGCAGAAATACCTATCAGGCCAATCAAGATCATTTCCAGCATTAACTGTCCCATCACACGTTTTTTCTTTTCACCAAGTACCAGTAAAATACCGATTTCATCCTTTCTTTCTCTCATAAAAAGAATACTGACCACTATTAATATGATCAAAGTCGCAGCAACAGCTACTATAAAAATCACTTTTGAAGAAACATTGATCGTTTCTAATGGTCCTGCCAATCTTAAATACATGTCATTATTCATCATAATGTCATAATCTAACTCATATTTTCCCAAGATATCTTTTGTCTTCTCAACAAAAGTCTTGATATCTTCTGAAGAATATAATTCAAAATAACTGAAATAATTATGATAATCGGTACTATTATAGTAAATATTGGATTCAATCTGATTCGCATCTACATAACGCATGATACGTTCATAATAATCTTCGTGCTGATTCAAGTAAAAATTCATTGGAATCAAGGCCCTTGGATCATTACGAATATCATCACATTCCTGTGTTTCTATATCTGACTTGACATCATAAAAACCAATGATTTCAATCTCAATATGTTTTTCATCTAAAATAGAATCTAAATATTTTTCGTTAGCCTGCTGGATCATTGCTTCATTAACAAGACTGTCATCCCTGGTAAAATTATAGATAATATTATTAGGATTTTCAGAATAGACGCGACTTACAAACTCAATCGTATCACCAACTTTCAAATCGTTCCAGCTCAACATACCATTCTTTTCTATTATTTTTTTAGCACTGTTAGGAATGAGCATGACAGGAGCACCATTTTCAAGTTCTTCCTCAGTAAAATCTCTTCCATCTGTTATATAAATTTTTTGGGTATGCAAAGAATAAGAATCAGTTGTCGTAACGGTTGCAAAACTAAAAGAAGTATAATAAGTTGAATAAAGAAAATCATAATATGCTGAATCACCATAAAAATGACGTACATCCATATTATAAGGCTCACTGGTTTCCAAAAAACCTGCTATAAACCCATAATCACCATATCTGACTTCAGAAAGATTCTTAATTTCTTCATAAGCCTTTAGCTGTCTTTCTATCATAGAACGATTCACATCACCCGTATAATCCTGCTGATTGATTTCTGATTTCTGTTTTTCACTAAAAGCACAGGCCATATCTAACGGAGTATCCAGCATGGCAATTGGAACGATCTGAGCATTGATCTCATCTTTGATGGATTGACTTGTTTTGTATAAAATCAAAGACCCTGAAATCACATTTCCTGCAATAAAAACAATCGCCAACAACAGCAATGATTTTATCGGCCTTCGAATGATACTTAAAAGAAGTCTTTCCATTAGTTTCATTCATAATCACTCCTCATTTATGAATATTATAATAAATCATATAACACCTGTAAATATTCGATAAAGGCATTCCGTTAGAAATGCCCTGCTTTAAACATCAATTGAGTATGTCATCTGATTACTTCGATTTGTATGCATATCTTTTGCAAGTACTACAATTCTAATTCTCATACCACTACTTGTTGCTGAATAACTCCAATTTAAAATTGAACATTGATATCTTCCCATATATACTTGATTATCATCAGTGAAAGAAGTTGATTCATTATTTCTAAATTTCACAGAAATCTTAACATTTGAAAGTGATGGACCTGATGAGGAATAACGATAGCTTCCGGTAATAGAAAAAAATATATTTTCTAGTGGTCCAGAGCCGACCGATATCTTCTTTATTATTTTATCTTTATTCAATGTAACATCAATAAAAGAAGCATATGGAACAATTTCATTGGCTTTTGCTTGTGTTGAAGGTACAATAGTCACTCCACCCATCAGTAATCCTGCGCATAATATAGTTTTAAATAATTTAGTCAGTTTTTTTCACTTTTTACACCTCCTCTGACTAAGTAATGAATGTAAGCACTTTATTACTTTGTAATTTTATTTTACCATAAAGCCTTTTCATGATTGGCAACTTGGCAAACTTCTAAAAATGAAGCTTTAAAAGAAAATTATTTTAAATTGCCATTTTTAATTGTATCTTTTCACAATTCATGTCATAGATGTTAATCTATGTTATAATTATTAAAAAAGGAGGATTCTATGCCAAATATTATTACCCACGGTTTATTTGCGAAAGCCGTTTATGATGAAATCAGTGATCATAAGCTCAAAGAAATCATAAAAGAATTTCCAAGAGAATATATTATAGGAAGCAATGGTCCCGATTTTCTTTTTTTCTATAAATTTTTTCAAAAAAAATATGCTTCTGTACGTCAATTAGGAAGCAAGGTACATGCCTCTCATGTCAATGATTTTTATGATCTTGCTTTAGACTTGATCCAACATGAAAAAGATGAAGTCTTAAAAAAATCCATGACCTCATATGTTGCCGGTCATCTCTGTCACTGGGCCTTGGATTCCCGTGCACATCCTTATATCTTTTATAAGACAGGCTCTTACAGTGGCCTCTCGGCCAGCATGCATCATCGCTTTGAATCCATGATGGATGCCATGATGCTCATGAAACTGCGTCATGAAACAATCAGAACCTTTAAATTCTATTTATTGGCCAAACAGAGTCCTTACAGCGCTGAAGCCGTTGCCAATATCTATGTTCCTATCATAGAAACAATATTCCATGAAAAGATAAGCGCTAAAGAAATAAAAGACGCTTTAGATGACTGGTATAAGCTTCAAAACTGGCTTTATGATCCAAAAGGAGTCAAGACACGCATATTGAAAGCTTATGAACAAAAAGCAGGACACCCATGGCTTTTCAGCGGTAATGTCGTACCTTATAAGATTGATGAAACCTATGATGTCTTAAACGAGAAAAAAGAAATCTGGTGTCATCCGACAGACGAAACAAAAGTCAGTCATGAATCATTTATGGAAATCTTTGAGCGTGCCAAAAAAGATGTTCTGGATATCCTTGAACATCTCAATGAAAAAGATGTTGTCTTATCACTGCTTGGCAATGCCTCTTATGATACCCAGGAAAGCGAACCGAAAGAAATGAAATATTTTAATTTGATCTATGGAGATATGTATGAGAATCTTTGATTTACATGCCGATATCGGCGCTGATGTATTGAGTCAGCATCATTTAGGAAAAGAAAATGTATTGCTTACAAGACACAGTGACAAGTGTCTTAAAGGTGAAGTCAGTGCGATTGCCATGGCCTCTTTTTTCAGTGGCAAAGAAACATATGAAGAAATGCAGGAAATGATCCTTACTCTTGAAAATGAGCTTGAGAATCAACAAGTATGGAAAAGAGTTCTTTCCAGTCAGGATTTAAAAAACGAATCACCTTTAGCTCTAATGAGCGTAGAAGGAATGTGTGGTATCCGTGAGCATGAAACTGAAGCCATTGCATGGATGTATGAGCATGGCATTCGTTTGGCAAGCCTTTGCTGGAACGAAGAAAATGCACTGGCTACCGGTGTTAAGGGTAATCCTGAACGTGGATTAAGTGAAATGGGACGTCATGTCATTTCAAAAATGGATGAGCTGCATATGGTCATTGATGTATCACATGCCAATGAAAAGACCTTCTGGGATATCTTAGACTGTGCCAAAGGCCTCGTTATTGCCACTCATTCCAATGCCTATGCACTGTGCGACCATCCCCGCAATCTGAAAGATGAGCAGATCAAGGCATTAGCAGCAAGAGGCGGGCTCATCGGCATGAATAGCTGTGCTTATTTTATTGACCACGATCTGACAAAGGTCAATGTTGACGCCTTAGCCAAGCATGCGGCCTATATCAAAGAGCTCGTTGGGATCGATCATCTGGCATGCGGCTTTGATTTCATGGATTTCTTTGGTGAAGAAGATGCTGCTTATACCATCTGTGATATGAAAAATGCTTCTTATGCCCAAAACTTCATTCAGGCATTAAAAAACAATCACTTCAGTGACAGCGAAATCAGAAAGATCGCTTATCAAAACGTGATTGATCGTTTCTCCCAATACTTAAGATGACAGACCCATTGGCATCTTTATTATACCATAATTTCACAAAAAGAACAGACTATTTATCCGATCAGAATGCCGTATAATGTAAGTATAGAGAAGGAGGGATTTTGATGAAAGTCCAAATCTATGGAAAAAACATTTCAATCACGCAAGGGATGCAGGAGAAACTTGAAAACAAGCTAAAATTTCTCGATAAATATCTCATTATTGATGAGAACCTGACCGCTAATGTTGTTGTCAAGGTACATCCGAATGATGTGAAAGTCGAGATCACGATACCAACAAAACTTGCTGTTCTGCGTGCAGAAGTAACCCATAAAGACTTCTATGCCGCAGTTGATCTGGCGATTGACAAGCTTGAAGATCAGATCCGCAGACAAAAAACTCGTCTGGAAAGAAAACATAAGGATAAGCTGGCATTATCTTTTATAGAAAATGAAAGCGAAAAAGAAGAAGATGTCTATGTAAGGACAAAGTCTATTTCCGTAGAAGAAATGGATTTGGATGAAGCCATCATGCGTATGGAAATGCTTGGACATGATTTCTTTATTTATCGTGATGATGAAACCCACGAAATCAATGTTGTCTATGCAAGACATGATGGCGGATACGGTTGTATCGAAGTAGAATAGAAAGCGGAGAAGATCCGCTTTTTTTATACAGAATACAGAGAATGAAAAGGAACGATGGACAAGTTAAAAAAGATGGATTATAATAATGCCTATGGTTCAGTTAAGTAAAAGAATACAACGTTTATTTGATATCGCAACAACCTTTGTATCAGGGGTTGTTACTTTTGCATTGGGTGTTTTTATACTAACGGCAACACCGGATGATTATTATCGTTTTATTTATTTAACAGCGGCCATTCTGATCTTTATCGGCTTTTTCCATTTATGGAAAGGCTGGCGCAAGAAAACAGAAAGAAAAGATTATTTTATACGAACCCTATTAGAAATCATATCCGGTATATTTATCGTTACATTTCCTAATTTACCGCTTAATATGCTTTCTCTTATCGTAGCGATCTATCTTTTGCTTTCATCACTCATTTATTTCATCAATTATTTCATTCTGAAACAACAGCATACAAGAGATAAATCCCTTGCATTATCTATAATATCGCTGATCGCCGGATGTTTTTTTATGCTTTCATTTATCTATGACTGGGATGCTTCGGTTTATCTCATTGCCGGATATTTTATGATCTGGGGTGGAAGCATGATGCTTAATGCATTGACCGACCTATTATTTAAAAATGCAAACAACCCTAAGATCCGTGTCTGTCTGCCGGCCATCGTTGACTGTTTCATTCCAAATATGTGGCTCAATCGCGTCAATCGCTATTACCGGGAACAGCCAAACGAACCTTTAGTTGATGAGTGGGTCAATCAGGAGCATGATTTTGAAATATTCATCCATGCCTCACATAATGGTTTTAATACATTCGGACATGCCGACTTCATGTTTGATGGAGTTCTTTATTCCTATGGTAATTATGACGGAAAAAGCGAACAGTTTTTTTCAATGATCGGTGACGGCGTGCTTTTTAAAACAAAAGATCGTGATGCTTATATCCGCTTCTGTTTAAAAAGATGTCATAAAACGCTCTTTGTTTTCGGCTTAAAGCTAAGTGAAAAGCAAAAAGAAAGCGTTCGTGAACGACTTCAGCATCTAAATGAAACGCTCATTCCTTGGGATCCTCCATTTATCCATCAGCCGTTAAAGAAAAATGCTCCAAGCATCGATCTTCATGTCCACCAGATTTATAATGAAGCTAAAGGCATCCTTTATAAATTCAAGAGCGGACCTTTTAAAACATATTATGTCTTCGGCAGCAATTGTGTCCGCTTCGTCGATGATATCATCGGTAAAAATGTCGATATCGTTAAGATGGTAGGTATCATCACGCCCGGCACCTATCTGGATTATCTTGAAGGAGAGTTCAAACGGGCTTCAAGCAATGTTGTCAGCAAAGAAATTTACAGCATTCATAACTATGATATCGGTGAAGAAGATGAAAATGATCCTTATAAGGATTTTGAATAAAAAAAGATTAAGCCTGAAAACCCAATGCAACTAAAATAAGGATTTGACAAAAAGCTAAATTTATGAATCTCTCACAAAAAAAAGTGAGGGGTTCTTTTTTTATGTATCAAATTCTTAATTGCGTATCACAAAAAGAACTCAGCTGAAT
>NZ_CALVGS010000033.1 GCF_944327115.1 uncultured Traorella sp. | reverse complement strand
TATCCTTTTGAAATTGACGTTTCTTGTTCAGTTTTCAAAGACCGTGCGCCCTCTTGCGAGTGCTTGTATATAATACCACTTACTCCCTCTCCTGTCAACGCTTTTTTTTACTTTTTTTTCTCTTTTTCTCCCCTCCTCCCTCTCCCCTTTTTTGTTTGCCGTTTCATGCATGGCAGTCATTATCCTTGGGCTTATTCTTATCTATATTTATATCTTATATATTTTATATTATTTATTATATTATTATTAAAAAAAGCAGTTAACACTGCTTTCTACTCCTCATCCTCTTTTCTCACATAACCACAGACATCATAATTGGCACAGCTCGGATTACAAGCCTTTCTTGCTGCTTTTCTTACCTCGCTCGGAATAAACGATGTAATTTCATCATCATCATAACCTACGACCAAATTCGTTTCATTTAATATAATCGGTCTTTTCATAATGCTTGGATTCTCACGAATGAACTGAACAAGCTCATTCAATCCCATATCATCCAAATTTACATCCATTTCCTGAAATACTTTTGAACGTGTTGAAATAATATCTTCTGTACCATTTTCGGTTCTTGACAAAAGATATTTGATTTCATCCTCTTTCAGTAATGTAGTGAATATGTTTTTCTCAACAAACTTTAAATCATTATCTTTGAGCCATTGTTTTGCCTTCCTGCAGGAAGCACAGCCCGGAGATGTATATAAAATAATCAAGCACATCCCTCCTTTCTTTTAATTATATATGATAATAAAATAATTTCAATTGTTTTTTCACACTTGTTTTTTTAAAAGAAAGAGTGTATCATAATGACAAAGCTATGAAGAAACGAAGTAAGTGCTTTGGGTCATACAGAGATATTCCGGCTGGTGAAAGGAATACAAAAAAGTATCTGAAATTGGGGTTTTGGAGCATTTGCCGGCATAAGTCGGCAGACGGTAGATCCGTTATCGCAAGAGTGGCTCTTATGAGCAAATTGGGTGGTACCGCGTATTTTTACGTCCCTGTAAGGGGCGTTTTTTATTTAGGAGGGTGTGATTATGAAAAGAATGTTGAGTGGCATCAAGCCAACCGGTAAATTGACGCTGGGAAACTATATTGGCGCAATCCGTGAATTCATCAAATATCAGGATGAATATGAAATGTTTATCTTTATCGCAAATCTGCATGCGATAACCGTGCCATGTGATCCAAAAGAATTAAAGAAAAATACCAAGGATCTGATTGCCCTATATTTAGCTTGTGGTCTTGATCCAAAAAAAGTTACCTTATTTCTCCAAAGCGATGTTCATGAACACGCAGAGCTTGGCTGGATGCTGACCTGCCATTCTTATATGGGAGAATTGCAGCGAATGACCCAATATAAGGACAAGGTCGCTAAGGGAGAACAAAATCTTACTGCCGGTTTATTTACGTATCCATGTCTGATGGCAGCAGATATCTTGCTTTATGATGCTGACTATGTACCCGTAGGCATCGACCAGAAGCAGCATGTTGAACTGACTCGGGATATTGCCATCCGTTTCAATAACCGCTATGGTGAAACCTTCGTCGTTCCGGAGCCATTGGTGACAAAGGTAGGAGCCAAAATTTATTCATTAACTGAACCGACAAAGAAAATGAGCAAATCTGAAAATGATGACAAAAGTACGATTTATCTCTTAGATGATCCTAAGCTCGCAAAAAAGAAAATCATGTCAGCAGTCACAGATTCACTCGGCATCATTCAATATGATCCTGAAAATCAACCGGGTCTTGCCAATCTGCTTACGATTCAGGCAGCTTTGAGCGGTGAAGCGATCGAATCAATCGTAGAACGTTATCAAGGTAAAGGATATGGCGAATTAAAAAAAGAAATCGGTGCTACGGTTGAAAGTTTCTTAAGCGACCTGCAGGAAAAATATCGTGATATTTTAGCGAGCGGTATTTGTGAAAGTGTACTCGCCGACGGCAAACAGCAGGCACAGGCTGTCGCCTTCAAAAAAGTAAGAAAAGTTAAAAAGAAATTAGGCTTTCAGATCTTCAGCTAATCAATCACCTCCCTTACGATAAAAGGGAGGTTTTTTTTGTTTCTGAACATTCTTTTATATGCAAGAAAGCAGCTTTTCCATGATCAAAAAGTATCATACTTATCATCGACAATCTAAATAAATCACTTGCCGGTTTATCGACACCTTTTTGTCATACATAAAAACCCTCCCTACCGGTTATCCGGTAAAGAGGGTATATCTTTTCTTATTCTACGCTAATAATAAATGAATACACCGGTTGTCCGCCGTCTATGACTTCTACTTCCACATCCGGATAATGCTCCTCAAGATAAGCTTCGATCTCACTGCATTCTTCTTCGCTGACATCTTCACCTGTAAACAATGTTACCAGCTCACTGTCTTCATCGATCATATGAGAAAGCAGATAACGGGTACTTGCTGTTTTATCAGGAAGCGATACGATGATATCCTTTTCTTTGATACCCATATATTCATTTTCCTTGATTTCAAGTCCCTCATAAGTCGTATCCTTGATTGCGAAGGTTACCTGACCTGTCTTTACATGCTCAACAGCTGCCATCATATTTTCACGATTCGTCTGGGCATCTACTTCCGGATTGAAATTGATCAATGCCGCATACCCCTGTGGTATTGATTTGGTTGGCAGTACGATCACTTCGACCTGATCCGCATCACAGATGCTTTCAGCCTGCTGCGCTGCCAGTACGATATTCGAGTTATTCGGTAAAACAAAGATATGACGTGCATTACATGAATTGATAGCTTCTACAAAATCTTCCGTAGAAGGATTCATCGTCTGACCACCGCTGATCACGACATCGGCTCTGAGTTCTTTAAAGACATTGCTTAATCCTTCACCGGCCGCAACAGTAATGATGGCATATTCTTTTTCCGGATGATCCTTAAACTCTTCCTGTGCATTCACCATGATATTTTCATGCTGGACAGACATATTTTCAATCTTCAGCTTTAAAAATTCACCATAGCGCTGTCCGAGATTCAAAGCATCTCCCGGTGTCAATGTATGGACATGCACCTTGACGATATCATCATCCTGAACAA
Source organism: uncultured Traorella sp. (assembly GCF_944327115.1). GTDB lineage: Bacteria > Bacillota_I > Bacilli_A > Erysipelotrichales > Erysipelotrichaceae > Traorella. The sequence continues at coordinate 26,753 of NZ_CALVGS010000033.1, read as the reverse complement.
CCACCAATGAATTACCGATTCGTGACAAGGATTCTTTCAATGCATCTTCCTTGAAAGTCTTCATGCCCTGATCGCTTAACTGAATGATAAACTCAGTACAATAGCCGAATTCTTCACTTTCCACAGCACTCTGCGCACCTTCAACAGCAGCGGCTTCACTTTTTTCCAAAAATTCGCCCCGCAAGGCCATCGCAAAGCCCTGAAGCACTAAAAGAAGACCTGCACCGCCGCTATCGACAACACCTACTTCTTTCAATACCGGTAAAAGTTCCGGGGTCCTTTTCAAAGATTCATCCGCCTCTTTCACCAGATATTCCAATACTTCCAGAGGTGTTACATCTTCCTTGCCTGTCGCAAAAGCCAAAGTATAGTCGGCCGACTCACGAATCACCGTTAAGATCGTTCCCTCTACCGGACGCATGACCGCTTTATAAGCCACACGGGAACCATTGACGAAAGCCTCTGCCAGTTCTAATCCGCTAATATCTTTCTTTCCGTCAAAACTCTGGTAAACACCTCTGAAGATCTGTGACAGGATCACCCCTGAATTTCCTCTGGCACCCATCAAAAGTCCCTTGGAAAGTCTTTTCGCGATCTCATCTACACGATCCGATCCACAAGCCAAGGCATCCTTGACACCTGCTGAGAATGTCATAGACATATTCGTTCCCGTATCACCATCAGGTACAGGGAATACGTTCAAAGCATCAATATCCGTATAGTGATTGCCTAAATGGATGGCGCCATTTTCAATCATTCTTTTAAATGTTAACGCATCTATCTTTTCCATAATCCACCTATTTCATCATCTTAACGCCTTGAACATAAATATTGATATTGCCGAATTCAAGTTCAAGCGATTTCTCTAAAACATATTTTACTTTCTTCTGTACTTCATGAACGACTTCACTGATCTTAACGCCATGACTTACAATAATATATAGATCCAGATCAAGATGTCCTTCATTTTCATGAACGATAACTCCTCTTGAATAATTTTCTTTTTTCAAAATCTCAGCTAATCCATCCTGAAATACTTTCTGGCTTGCCATACCGACTACGCCATAACATTCAGTAACGACTCCACCTGCCAGTGATGCAATCGCTTCTATCGAAATATTGATATTTCCATACTGCGTACTCTTTGAAATAGACATACAAATTCCTCCATTTTATATCATTATAAACCATTTATCATGTAAAGGCAAAGTTTACTCATTATTTTGTGGATTTTCTTCACCTGAAGAATTTACACAATCCGTATTTTGCTTAATGATATTTCCACTATATTCATCCATGAAAAGACAGACATGTGTCCCTTCCAGCTGCGGCAAGATCTTTTTATAACTATTTAATAAATGAATGCCATTATAGCTGGTCGTGATCCGATTGCCATCATTCATGACGATCCGCACCATATTCGCATTATAGCTTTCCGAATGCGGTAAGATCTCACTCACCATAGCTAAGACCTCCGTATCCACATCCTCAAAGGCATCATCGAGCAATTGCAGCTGATCATCTGTAAACGCACCGATCCGCGGCACATTTTGAAGCTCAATGTCATGGATCGTCTGAATTCCGACACCCTGTATCAGAACCTGTGAAGGATCGCTGCTTAAATAACCGATCACCTTTTCCTCTTCGATAGTAATCGTAAAGCCTCCTTGAAGATCCTTGCTTAAGGAAGCGGATCTGATTAAAGGATCCTGCTTTAGAAGATGGTTGACCCAAAAACGTATGGTCAGCAGATAAGAAGAGTTATAATCCAAATGAGCCTTTTCTAAGATCTGTTCATCTGAATAATAGGTATTGTTCAACACGGTGAGCGATTTGACCTTTGACATATCACTGAGAAGATAGAAAACCAAAAGACACAAGGCACATAAAAGAAAAACGAGCCGTATCAGTTTTCGTTTTCTTTTTTTTCGGCGTTTTCTTTCTGCTTGCCGAAGTAGTTTTTCCTCAATGCTTAAGATCTTCTCTTCCAATTAAAACACTCCACTTCTGCTTTCAGAAAAACATTAAATTTCTCATAGACAGATTTTTGAATCAGCTCTATCAGATCATAGATATCCTGTGCTTTTGCTTCCTTCTCATTCACGATAAAGTTAGCATGCTTCTCACTTACCTTTGCACCATTGATGCTCTTTCCCCGCAATCCGCTCTCTTCGATATACTTCCAGGCAGGCATCTCTTCCGGATTTTTAAATACGCTTCCGGCACTCGGCTTGTCTAAAGGCTGTGAAGCCATTCGTCGTTCACGACGACTATCCATCAGCTCTTTGATCTCAAGCGGATCCTTTGGCGTCAGATGGAATCGTACAGCTAAGATGACCCAGTCAGGATGTTTTTTAAAGATACTGCTGCGATAAGAAAATTCACATTCCTCAACGCTCATCCACACACAGTTACCTTCCTTAAGCACCCAGACCGCTTCAACGACATCCTTCATCGCACTCTTATAAGCACCGGCATTCATAAAGCAGGCACCGCCTACCGTTCCCGGAATCCCGCTGGCAAATTCAAGACCGCTAAGTCCTCTTTTCATTGCTTCATGCGAAAGATAGATGATGCTCTGCCCCGCATAAGCGCTGACCTTATTCTTTTCAAAAACGACTTCATTAAAATATCTGTCCAGACAAATGACCATGCCTTCATAATCATCATCACTGACTAATAAATTACTTCCTTTGCCAATGATCTTCGTTTCGATCTGATTTTCTTTCGCATCTTTCAAAAGACGCATCAAAGCAATCTCATTTTTCGGATATACAAAGTAACGGGCCTTTCCTCCTACTTTATATGTCGTATGCAGAGCCAACGGCTCATTTTCTAAAACATCACAATATTCATTTAAATGGCTGATCCATTCATTCATTCTTTTCACCCTACCAATTCTTCTATCCAATCCAGCATGTCATCACTGGCATTTGGAAATCCTGCCGCTTTCGCATTCTTCTTCATTTCATTTTTCAGACGTTCATTTTTTAATATACGCGACACTTTTTCAAACAACGTATTTGCATTTAAATCTTTTTCTTCGATCATAAAGGCACATTTCTTTTCAACAAGGACGCTGGCATTATAAAACTGATGATTGTTTGCAACATACGGCGATGGAATCAGGATGCTCGGAATACCAAAAGCCGTAATTTCAGCTGCCGTCGTGGCACCTGCCCGGCAAATGATGCAATCCACTTTTTCAAGGATCGCCAATTGATCGACATATTCCACCACTTTGATATTATCGCATGCAATCGCTTTGCTGACGGTTTCATAGTTTCCCCGGCCACACACAAAAAGAATCTGATTTTTCGGATCAATTTCCGGCAAAGCCTGTATCATCGCTTCATTCACGCTTGTAGAACCTAATGAGCCCATCACAACCAAAAGCAGCGGTTTAGAGGGATCTAAACCTAATGAGTTATAATATTCCTGATTAAAAGGATGCTTTTTCACGATACTGGCTCTTGGATTTCCTAAAAGCCTTGTCTTGCTTCGGTCACATTCATCAAAACATTTCTCGTAACAGATAACGATTGCATCTGCAAATTTCATACACAGCTTATTTGCCTTGCCAACGATGGAATTTTGCTCATGCAGCATCGTCTTCACCTTCCTGCTATGAGCAGCCATCATGACTGGCGCACTGACATATCCGCCAAAACCAATCGCAATATCCGGCCTGAAATCTTTTACGATTTTTAAAGCCTTCACATAGGAAGTGCTCATCTGCCCCAGTGCCTTCAGCTTATTTAAAATACTGCCGCTCAGCCCGCTCGCTTCCAATCCGATAAAACGATAGCCATGCTGGGGAATCTCCTTCGATTCCATTCGATTCTTATTTCCTACAAAAAGTATTTCACAGTCTGCATACCGATTCTTAGCAGCATCTGCCAAAGCCAGTGCCGGATAGATATGTCCGCCTGTACCTCCTGTCGCAATCAAAATCCTCATGAAATACACCTCTTGTGTATTATAGCACGTGTTATCACATTTTTGAATGAGAAATTCCTGAAATCAATCCCTGTATCTTCCTTATACTATTAAAAATCACTTTTCGTTCAAAATAAAATTCTAACTATCTAATCATAAATTTAAAGGATCAAAAAGAATAAATCTTTTTGATCCCTTAGAAAACGCTTTTTCATGAAGTCTATTCCGTTCGGATATGACTAAATAAAACCCCGATATTTACAATTCCGCTTACTCCGATCAAAACATAGATAATGTTTGTAAGCAAGCTATCTGAGAAAAGAAGAGTTACTAGATTTAAATTAAGAATTCCGATCAATCCCCAGTTAATGGCACCGATTACCGTTAAAACCAAACAGCTTTTTTGTATTGTTTCCATAAGTTCTCCTTAATCATAGTCTATCCCTGCAAGCAAACTTTATTCAAAACCATTGATTACTTTTTATGATGAGAGATTCCCGAAACAAATCCCAGCATCGTCATCATCACCACAAGTGAGCTTCCCCCATAAGAGAATAAGGGCAATGTGATACCGGTGACAGGAAACGCTCCTACGACGACACCGAGATTGATTCCGACCTGAATGGCAAACAATGAGATCATTCCGATCCCCACATATCCTTCAAAAGATGAATCAGCATGGATGCAGATTTCAACACCCTTATAAACGATCAAAAAAAACATGAAGATCAAAACTGCACCGCCAATAAAACCAAATTCTTCCGCAAAGATAGAAAAGATAAAATCGGTTTGCGGCTCCGGCAGATAAAACTGTTTCTGAATCGATGTATTAAAGCCCCTGCCTAACAATCCTCCCGGGGCAATGGCATAAAGCGACTGGATCATTTGAAAGCCGCTGCCTAAAGGATCCTTCCATGGGTCTAAAAATGAGGTGATCCTCTCTAAGCGATAAGGAGCTGAAAGAATCAAGGCAGCTAATGCACCGATTCCCATGATGCCCCCTTTGATAAAATAAGAATAGGGACAACCGGCAACAAAGACCATGACAACGATGCTGCAAAGCATGACGATTCCGCTGCCGAAATCCGGCTGCAGCATGATCAGTCCAAAACCACCTAAAACCAATAACAGAAGCGGAAATAAATCTTTGACAAAAGAAGATATTCTTTTTTTCTTTGATAAATAATGCGCACTAGTAAGGATCATCGCAAATTTTAAAAACTCTGATGGCTGTATATACAAGCTGGCTAACTTAAACCAGCTGCGTGACCCATTACGTTCTACTCCAATACCCGGAATCAGCACCAGCACCATTGCTGCTAATGTCAGTGCCATGATCCAGCGATGATATTTTTCTATCTTTTTTAAATGAATCTGTCCCGCTATTACATAACCGATACCACCAATACATGCGAAAATGATTTGTCGTTTGATAAAATAAGCACCATCTTGATATTTGAACTGTGCCCACATCAGTGAGGCACTGTAAACCTCCATTAATCCCAAAAGCATCACAGCAAAAACAAGAAGCGTAAAAAAAACCGTCTTTTTCCGGAACACAAGCCACCTCATCCTATTATATTCTTCCAGGAGCAGGAAAATGATTTCATGATCAAACCCTGACATGAACAAAAGCTATATAACACTAAAAAAACATAAAAAAAAGGACTGTTTCTTCTACAATCCTTCTTATTCAATAGGTTCCTGCCAGAATCTTCCTTCCAGCGTCTGCGTCTTGATGACATTAACAAAAGCATGCTCATCAATTTCATGAACCAGCTTCATAACAGCCTTGAGCTGTTCATTTGAAACAACCGTATAAAGCATTGTTACATTTTCCTTCAGATAACAGCCAATTCCCTCAAAACGGGTAACACCGTGATGCGTATAGACCAAAAGTTTCTCTTCAAGCTCATCCGCTTTGGTTGTCATGATATTCAACGTCACTTTTTTATATTTCACATGAAGCATATTTACGACCTGTGTCGAAACAAACTGGAAGATGATCGAATACAGGGCTGTATCCCAGCCAAACAAAGCACCTGCCACTACCAGCATGATCACATTGAAGCCAAGCACATAATTCCAGCTCTCCGTGTCAAAGCGTTTTGAGATATACATCGCCAAAAAGTCAGTACCTCCGGAGCTGGCGCCCCCTTTTAGCGTAAGCCCTATGGATGTTCCATTTAAGATACCGCCAAACACTGCGATCAGAAGTGGATCGATCGTCACCGTCCGCTGTGGAATGACATCGACCAGAAAACCTGATAGTGCGATGACACCGCATGAATACAGCGTAAACTTCTTGCCTACCATCTTAAAGCCAACCAATGCCGGGAAAAAATTCAACGTATAGTTTAAAATAGAATAAGGAATTTCAATCCCTGCAAACGTTTCAAATGAGCGCTGGATCAACACCGTCAATCCAGAAAAACCACCCGGAAACAGATTACCGGCTCTTACGATGATTTTGATATTGGCCGCCATGATCAGACTGCCAAGACATATGTAAAAAATTCTGAAAAATAAAGTTTTGAACCTTTTATTATCCATATCTATCTCCTGCATTTAAACATTTATTTTTGAATGGATCTCTTTTTCTACCAATTCAATGATCCTATCCTTTCTGAATTGAGAATGAATTTCATGACAGCGCTGCAGCTGCTTTCTGATCACTCTCTTATCAATCGGCAAAACACAGCTCCAGCACTGTGTGTATTTTTTCTGAACGATAGAATATTCTCCGAAAAAGATCGTTGTTTTCTCTTTATTTCCTTTGATATCTGCCACACAATAATAATTGATCCAGCAGCATGACGGATCTTTCATACTGATAGTAGGGAAAAGCAAGAGGCGATCATATTCGATAAGCACAGGTACTTTTTGACTATACCCATGTATCTTCTTGATCAGTTTCAGTGTCGGTAAAACAGGACGATAGTAAGCATGAGCCATCTGATACACCATCTTATTGACCCTGCACTTTGATTTCATGATCTTCACCTCATGGTTCTGTGTATAGATAATTTCACATCCGTTTTCATTTCCCATGATCATAAAAATATGCGTCATACTCATCCTTCCTCCTGATTCAGGGAAAGCTCACATTCTAGCGGCAGCCTGAGCAGTCAGACCCATGGCATCCCGAACAGGACTGGTTTGACATATTAGCTTCATAAACAAGCGTATCAATCACTAACGCTTCAATTTCAACCTTGGCATTTTTAGGCAGCGCCGCTACCTGAACACAGCTTCTTGCCGGATATGGCTTTTCAAAATACTGTGCATATACTTCATTAAACTTATCAAAATCACCTAAATCAGTCATAAATACCGTTGTTTTCACAACATGGCGCAATTCCAGATTCTGTGCAGCCAGAAGACGCTTCATATTTTCCAGACATGCCTTTGTCTGAAGTTCGATCGTTTCATCGATCTCATTGTTTTCATTGACAGGCAGCTGACCGCTGACATAAACAAAATCACCTAATTTAACGGCAGGTGAATAAGGGCCGATTGCTGCAGGACCGTTTTCTGCTTCAAAAGATTTAATAAACATAATTTCTCCTCTACCACTCCGGGTAATATTTTCCTATTCTCTCTTTCTTTTTAGTCTTCTTATGATGAAACAAGCTTCTCAAAAAAACAACCAGAAATAAGACAGGAACACACAGCAAGATCAATATTGATAAGAAATCACTTAAGTTTTCACTCATAACATTACCTCACTCGCTAGTATTATACACAAACTTGCACCAGATTTCCATATTTTGAAGTGCATAATGATGTAGTTTCGTACGACAATAACATCAGGAGGAAAGTTAATGAAAACAAAATCTGAAAACAAAAAAGAAAAGTTTGTAGCTGTTCGCAAAAATAGTGATGGCACATTAAAAGAATTTAAGACAAGTTCTGGCAAAGTGTATGACTATGAACAGGCTTTAGAAGCTGTAGAAGCCGGCAATATCGCCAATGCCCTGCCTTTTACAGGAAGAGATGGCGCTCGTCATATCCGTGGCGTTAACGACGGAGACGAAAATACAAATCTTTCCAAATTAAAAGAGTTCTAAAACCAAGAGGGGCTGTGGCCCCTCTTTTTAATTGATAAAACACTGATGATATCTTTGTATATCAAATCTGATACGAATGATAAGAAAAATCAAATTGAAAACAAAGATCAGAATGGTCATGATGCCTGCATAGCGAACAATCGTTATTAACTGATCCACTGAAGACGCCTGATGTATATAGCTAATACCAAAAACAAAGATGATACACAGCAATGCAGCCATGTTTCCAACAGCATTTATTTTATTTCCGGTAAACAAAAATAATAAACTTCCTAGAATAGATCCCTTCATAGATATGAAGTGAAAAAACATCTGGATCATGATATCTTTGATATCTGAAAAATGGCCAGAACAAGCAAAGCACATCTGTCAAAGAAAGCATGTTGGACGCTTTATCGATCAGCAAGTGAAAAAGCCTGTTCATAATTGAATTGATCAAATCACAGACCAGTAAAATATGGATATAAAGATCAATGAACAAAATAAATAGATCAACGATACTGCAAGCCTTCTTTTTTCATAGCTATCAAAAAATATATCCAGTTTTTTCATAGCCAGTCCTCACCCTTGATGACCTCTACACGACTTAATCCAGGATAATCCAGCTGACGCAGACATTCATAAACGATGATAGCTGCACAATTGGATAAATTTAAAGAACGGGCATCTGCCTTCATCGGCAAGCGCATGCAATGTTCTTTATCCTTACGTAATATTTCAAGAGGAATCCCGGTACTTTCTTTTCCCAGGATGAAGTAATGGTCCTTATCCTGCGTAAAGTCAAATTCACCAGGTGCTTTCTTTCCATAACGTGTTAAATAATAATAGTGGTCGCTGGGATTCTGTTCCACAAATTCTTCCCAATTTTGATAGACACGATAATCACAATTTGAAATATAGTCCATGCCGCTTCTTCTGATTGCTTTGATATCTAAAGAAAAGCCTAAGGGTTCGATCAGATGCAGATGGGCACCGGTGGCAGCACAGGTACGCATGATATTGCCGGTATTCTGAGGAATTTCCGGTTCATATAAAACAACATGAATCATCTTATTCACGCCCTTTCAGATATTCTACGCATTGCCGCAAAGCAATACCGCGATGAGATACAGCATTTTTCATCTCTTCACTTACATTCGCAAGGGTTGTCTGATATGGGGGATAATAAAAGATAGGATCATATCCAAAACCTTTATCTCCAAGAATACAGTCATTGATTTCACCACGCACGACCCCTTTATAGCTGGTAGCCGTCCCATCCTTTTCTACATAGCTGATGACACAGACAAACTGTGCACCGCGCTCTTTTCCTTTGACAGCATCAATAATATATTGATTCTTGATATCATAGCTCGTATCTTCACCCATGAAGCGGGCACTATAAACACCCGGAGCACCATCAAGGGCATCTACCATCAATCCGCTGTCATCGGCCATGACCGCACATCCCAAAGCCTGATGCAGGGTCATCGCTTTGATCATGCTGTTTTCCTCAAAGGTCTTTCCTGTTTCTTCGATTTTGATCTTTTCAGGAAGGTCCTTCAATGATTTTACCTGATATCCTAACGGCTCCAGCATTTCTTTAAATTCTTCAACCTTATGATCATTACTGGTTGCAATCAATATTTCCTTCATACAAAAACCTCCGCAAGTATTATAGCACATTCACATAACGGGCGTATAACTTTCTTACATCAGCCACTTTTTCAAGAGAAGCTTCATTTAAAGCATGCATGTCATGACAAACCAGCTTTTCGTTTTCATCATACAATACTTTTTCTTTACAACCATACAATGCACAAAGCTTTTCTATGATCTCACCTGTCACCGTCACTTCCCCGCTTTCTATTAATATATAGAGTTTTAAATCTATATGCAGATAACGGGCAACCTGACTGCTTGTTAACCTGCTGCCACGGCGAAGCTGTTTCATCCGAGTACCTATCATATCATCACCTCCACCATCATTCTAGCAATCAACATCACATTAATCTTGTTCAATTAAAAAAAACACTCCGAAGAGTGTCATATCAAATCATAGTGCAGGCAGGCCTGATAAATCCCGTCATGCGCACAATCCGCTGTAATATACGTGGCTTTTTCTTTGATTTCATCGATCGCATTCCCCATGGCAACACGATATGCGGCAAGTTCAAACATACTCAGATCGTTGTAGTTATCGCCCACAACCATGATTTCTTCTTTTTCAATTCCTTTCAAGCGCATCAATTCAGAAATACCTACTCCTTTATTCATACCCTTTAACACAACATCATAACCGGTTTCTGAACAACGTAAAAATGATAATCGTTTGGATTGACCGAAGACCTCTTCTATCTTTGATGGTGGAGCATTGATGCTGGCACTTTGCGGAAGATCACCCTTCAAATGACGGTCCTGCTTGGGACAGTCAAGAAAAGGAGTCAGACCTATATCGCTGTGAACCTGCCCTTCATACCAGTCAATTTTTTCTTTATGCTGGTAGATATAGACATGATCGATAAATTTCCATGCCAAACCGGCATCATATTGATGTGCAAATTCATTGATCTGATCTACATCTTCTCTTGTAAAGTCATGGCGAATGAGCACTTGCTGATCTGAATCGGCGATAACCGCTCCGTTAACAGCACAAATATAATCAAAATGCAGATCATTTAAAGCTTTCCCCAGACCGTAATGAACACGTCCGGTTGCGACCACAATCAAGATACCTTTTTCCTGAAGCCTTTTTAAAGTTTCTATCGTAGATGCATGCACACAATTATTGTAGTAATCAAATAAGGTGCCATCTACATCAAAGACACACATTTTAATCATGAGCCTTTTCCTTATAAAGGTAGGTATCCTTCAGCATTTCGATCTTTTGTTCATCAATATCATATTCTTCTTTTAGATAAGTTTTGAAATCTCCATATTTTGCGGCAATGGCCTTCATGGTAAATAACAGGTTTTCTTTGATGACACCAAAGATCTCGTCGGCTTTCGGCATATCTTCGTAATGTGCGATCACGCTCTTATTTCTTTCATAAAGATATACGTTGCTCATCATATAATCATCCATGATCACATCATCACTGACACCCAGTGTTTTTAATATCAGATAAGCACCGACCCCTGTCCGATCCTTCCCTGCCGAGCAGTGAAAAACAAAAGGCGTCTTTTTATCCAGCATCAGATCAAACATCGTTTTATAGGCTTCATTATCGAATGGAAGCTGGACATAGATACGTTTCATATAGGTAGAAAGTTCATTCGCATTGTCATCTTTTAAAAGAGCTCCCATATCAAAATTGCTGTCATATTCTTTATCATGAATAGCACTTCTATGATAATATCTGACACCTTCCAACACATCATCCGGGCAGCCTCTTACCTCATCGTCACTCCTGAAATCAAGGATTGCCTGAATTTTCAATTTCTTAAAATTCTCCTTTTTTTTCGGCGTATCTAAACGAATCGGCGAGCTTCGATAAAAACAGCCATATTTCACCTGACAGCCATCTTCATTCACAAAACCGCCGATATCTCTAAAATTCAAGATATCCATATCTGTGATCAGTGTTTCACCGACCGCTCTTGTTTCATCATCAAAGCAAACTTCATAAATAGGATGGAGCTCTGTTTCGTTTAAAGCAAGTTTTCCTTCATGAATAATCGTTGTCTGTTCTCCTGATTTGTGGATCTCATAACGTCCTTCTCTTTGTGGATCAAATATTAATGTATCTTTTTCTTTTACCAGTTTCATAATCAATCTCCTATTGTTACCATTATAATATTTTAGTAAAAAAAGTTCCATAAATTTTAAATTTAATTTTATTGAAATCATGACGAAATACTATATAATAATGAATATGATTGGAAGAGAGGTTATCAAATGATTCAATTGTTTGGATGTCCCCTTTCGATGGGGGCCAATGATGATGGCTTAAAAATAAGCTTAAAGTATCTTCAAGAAAATTATGGGTTGAAATTAAAAGTGTTGGATGAAATGATCACTGATGAAAAAGATCTGCCAAATTTAAAACACTTGAATAGCATTGTGAAAACATGTGATGCGATTGCGCAATACAGCTACCATGAGATCCTTCAGAAAAATGATTTTCCATTATTTATCGGTGGTGATCATGCGGCAGCTATGGGTACGGTATCGGCAGCTGCTGTACATTATGGAGAAATCGGACTGATCTGGGTGGATGCCCATACGGATATCAATACCGATCAGACAACGGTAACAGGTAATATTCATGGTATGCCGGTGGCTGCTTTATTAGGCATGGGTGAGAAAAGCTTGACCGGCTTTCTTAATGATAAGCCTAAGATCAAAGCAAGTAATGTTGTTTATATCGGATTGAGAGATGTTGATCCACCGGAAGCAGAATTTCTGAAGGAATTCAATATCAAGCATTTTGCCTATCAGGATGTAAAGGATAAAGGCTTGGATTTCTGTTTGAAGGAATGTGTTGATTATCTGTCCCATCTTAAACATGTACATGTAAGTTTTGATATCGATTCTGTGAATCCAAAGCTTTTACCGGGCGTTTCCGTACCTGTAAAAGATGGTTTTACGATTGAGGAAGCTTATCAGATATTAAGTGAATTCATCAATCGTTTGCCGGTATCGTCCATGGATATCGTCGAATACAATACCGTTCATGATAAGGAAGATATCACAGCTAAGTTTACGATTCAATTGATCGAGGATATGAAAAAATTATTAGAGAAGAAGTGCGAATTAAAATGGACCCTGTAAATAAGACACCAGAAAAAAAGGTATAAAACTGGAACCCTATATTACTGGGTTCTTTAATTATGGTAAACTATTGGAAAAGGAGTAAGGATTAAAATGGGTGTAAATAGATTCACGGCAGAACAGATTGAAAAATTAAAGAAAAATCCATATGTGGAAAGTGTTACGGATAAATATATCAATTATAGCAAAGCATTTAAAGAACTGTTCTGGAATGATTATCAAAATGGAATGGCACCTTTAGTAATCTTTAAAAATTATGGTTTTGATCCAGGCATTTTAGGTGCTAAGCGTAGAAATGGATTTGTTTATCGTATCAAACAGGAAGCGAAACGTCTGGAAGATTTAAAGATACTCGCAAAGGAAACAGTAGACGACCAATCACAAAAAATCTGACACCGGAAGAAGAAATCGCACGTCTTAAACACAAAAATAGAATTCTCAAGCAGGAGAATGATTTTTTAAAAAAAGTCAGATTTATCAACAAAAAGCAACTATCCAGGATACGAAAGACAAATCAGCAAGAGAAAAATACGAACTGATCAGCAGAACGATTCTTTCAAAAGAAAATACACTTACGGTGAGCACTTTATGTGAGATGACAGGCGTATCCAAAAGCGCTATTACGCATGGATAAATTCAAAAAAGAATCCTGAATCATACATGAACAGAAAAGAGGAACAGGATAGAAAGGATTTTGATTTAATACTGGAAGCTTATCGATATAAAGGAATCGCCAAAAGAAGAAGAGGCATCCGAATGAGGCTTCTGCATAAAGGAATCGTCATGAGCGAAAAGAAAATATCAAGATTGATGAAAAAGTTTCACCTTGTGTGTCCTATACGGAAAACGAACCCTTACAGAAGAATGATGAAAGCAATAAGATCCTCCAATTATGCTCAGAATCTGCTGGACAGGCATTTTGAAGATTATGGACCTGGATATGTTTTACTGACGGATATTACTTATTTCTACTTTTCACAGAAAAGGGTGAAAGCCTATCTGTCTGTCATCAAGGATGCTTATACGAAGCAGATACTGTCCTGGGTACTGTCGTTGTCAATTGAAGAGGATTTTGTTCTGGAAACACTACACCTACTATTTGAGAACCATAAGGACAGGATACATACAGATGCACTTATTCATTCGGATCAGGGTGCTCATTACACTTCAATACAATTCATTGAATTATTAAAGGACAAGAAAATCAGACAGTCCATGTCAAGGCGTGGGAACTGCTGGGACAATGCCCCGCAGGAATCTTTTTTTGGACATATGAAAGACGAGATTGGAGAATATTTCCAAAATATAGAAACATTTGAGGAAGTCAAGAAAATCATCGATGAATATATGGATTACTATAACAATGAAAGATATCAGTACAAATTGGCAAAGCTTTCTCCCAATGAATTCTATCAATATTATCAGACAGGCGACTATCCTTTGAAGGAATACATTGAAGAACCGGTCACAATTAAAGAGAAGATTGAAAAAATAAAGAATAAGTATGGTCAGGATTTCTCCAAAACAGAAGGCATTCTCTCTAGCAGCAGGTCGAGATCGATCTGAATAATTGATAATGCTTCGGCAGTGAACATAACAGTATTAGGCAGTGTATCTTCTTCTACAATATGATTATTTTTTAAAGAGCGCGACAAAATATGATCCACATCTGCAATCACCTTCTCATAGTTTTCAAGTTTGGATTTCAGATGATCGAAAGCTTCTTTGTCTTTTAAAATAGTTCCATCTGATAAATACGATTCACATCTGGTTTTCATAAAAACATCCTCCTATATTGATTCAACAGGAGGATGATCTTTTTTCACTTTTTCTCAAGACCTTTTTTCTTTTTGTACTTGACAAAGGTACCACTTTAATCTCTTTACCTATTTCATTCAATATTTTAAAACCATCTTTAAACTTCTGTTAAAGGAATTGTATGATTTTATATTTGAAATTAAATGTAATTTATTTCTTTCACTTTCACCGGAAATTATAGTATAGTTTTTTTTAATGTTAAGTTAATTTTTAAAGGTTTATTTGTACTTTTTAAGCTAAACTATTTTATAAAGTATAATGAAGATATAAAAGCAAAAAAAACCGAATAACTGTTCCATATAATATGAACATTATTCGGTTTTTTATTATGATTAAGATTAGTTTTTAATTCATATAATATTTATGATACCATTGTGCAAATGACTTAAGTCCATTTCTTAAACTAGTACTTGGTTTAAAGCCAAAATCTTGTTCAAGCGGTGTCACATCAGCATATGTTATAGGTACATCCCCAGGTTGCATTGGAACTAATTTTTTATGAGATTCAAAATCATAGTTCTTAGATAATACTCCTGCTTCAATAAGTTCTTCTTGAAGTATATTTACAAAATCTAACAGATTTTCAGGTTGATTATTACCTATATTATAAATTTTATATGGTGGTAATGGTAATCCATCTTCACCCTGCTGTTTATCAGGCGCTTTCTGCATAACACGAATAACCCCTTCAATAATATCATCAATATAAGTAAAATCACGCTTACAATTTCCATAGTTAAAAATACTTATGGTTTCATTATTAACTAATTTATTTGTAAATCCAAAGTATGCCATATCAGGTCTACCAGCAGGTCCGTATACTGTAAAAAATCTTAATCCAGTAGACGGGATATTATATAGCTTACTGTAAGCATGCGCCATTAATTCATTTGATTTTTTGGTTGCTGCATATAGTGATACTGGATTATCTACCTTATCATCTGTTGAATAAGGAATCTTTTTATTTGAACCATATACACTAGATGAGCTCGCATAAACAAGGTGTTTTACACCTTGCTGATTATTATCATAGGAATGCCTACATTCTTCTAGAATATTATAAAACCCAATTAAATTAGATTCAATGTAAGAATCAGGATTTGTTATTGAATATCTTACACCTGCCTGGGCAGCTAAATTCACGACAATTTCTGGTTTATATTCTTCAAATATATGATGCAGAGTATTTTTATCGGCAATATTACCTTTTATAAAAGTAAATTTGCTAAAATCACTTAATTCATTTAATCGATGTTGTTTTAACTTAACATCATAATAGTTATTCATATTATCTATACCAATAACTGTTGCATTAAAGTCATTCAATAATCTTTTACATAAATTTGATCCTATAAATCCTGCAGCCCCTGTAACTAAAACAATACTATTTTCTAATTTGATATTATACTCTAACATGATCTTAATCCCTTCTGAAAATATCTCTTGTATATACTTTATCTTTTACATCATCTAAACATGAATCATATCTATTGGCGATAATAGCATTACTCAATGATTTGAATTTATCTAAATCATTGACTACTAAACTTCCAAAGAATGTTTCTCCATCTTTTAAAGTTGGTTCGTAAACGATAACCTTAGCTCCTTTTGCTTTTACTCTCTTCATAACCCCTTGAATAGAGCTTTGACGGAAGTTATCTGAATTGGACTTCATTGTAAGACGATATACACCAATCGTTACCTCTTTCTCTTTTTCTTCATTCCAGCTATCATTTGCTCCATATGCTCCAGCAATCTCTAACACTCTGTCTGCGATAAAATCTTTTCTTGTTCGATTGCTTTCTACAATAGCTTCAATAAGATTTTGAGGAACATCATTATAATTGGCAAGAAGCTGCTTAGTATCTTTAGGAAGGCAATAACCACCATAACCAAAAGATGGATTATTATAATGAGAACCTATGCGTGGATCAAGACATACACCATCTATAATCTGCTTTGTATTCAATCCTTTCATTTCCGCATAGGTATCTAATTCATTAAAATAAGAAACTCTTAATGCTAGATAAGTATTTGCAAATAATTTAACTGCTTCTGCTTCAGTAAAACCCATGTATAAAGTATCAATATTTTCTTTTATGGCTCCTTCTTGAAGGAGAGAAGCAAATGTATGTGCAGCATCAACAAGTTTTTTATCATTCATATCTGTACCTACAATGATCCTTGAAGGATATAAATTATCATACAAAGCTTTTGATTCACGCAAAAATTCAGGACTAAATATAATATTTTTAGTATTATATTTTTTTCGAATATTTTCTGTATATCCAACAGGAATTGTTGATTTAATTACCATAATAGCGTTTGGATTCACGTCTAAAACAAGTTCAATAACATTTTCAACTGCACTAGTATCAAAGAAATTCTTTTTTGAGTCATAATTGGTTGGTGCAGCAATGATAATAAATTCAGCATCCTTATATGCTTTTTTTGCATCTAATGTTGCAATCAAATTTAACTTTTTCTTACTAAAAAAATCTTCAATTTCATTATCTTGAATTGGAGATTTTCTTTCATTAATCATATTTACTTTTTTTTCAATAATATCTACTAACATCACATCATGATGTTGTGACAATAAGGTTGCTATGCTTAATCCTACATAGCCTGCTCCTGCAACTGCTATTTTCATTCAATTTCCCCTTTCAATAATAGAGATTTTTCATTATCATTTTATGATAATTTTTTATATTTTAATAATTTTTTCATCACATTTCCATAAACAATATAATTGACAATTGTGAAGACAATAAGTGTTACTAAACATACTTTTATTGCCAAAATAATCCAACTGAAATATGAAATTTCATTCATACTGAATATTTGACAAATAAATATTGACAATATAAAAACAGTCACATCTACACACATATGTTTTGCATAATGATAAATTGGTCTTTGTATAATATGCTTGGATATATAAAAAACATAATAAAGAGTTCTATATGCCATCGATATAACTGTTCCTATAGCAACACCATTAAGTCCAAAATTCCATACTAAAACTGCAGAAATTATTATATTTAAAAACATTTCAATTAACGCACTAGCTTGTGTTTCTTTAAAATGTCCTGCCGCTAAAACAATCTGACTATATGGAAGTCTTAAACAGTAAAACATTTGCGCTATTGTAATCAAAAAGCCAAATAAAGGTACATTGTAATTAGCATCATTAATGCCACTAGTATATACTTTTACAAAGGGTACAATTAAAATTGCTGTTGCAGTAAACGAAAACGTTATTACACTATGTAAGAAAAATTCCGTTTTACTAAAAAAATGTTCTAACTCTTGAAAATTTTCTTTAGCTAATAAATTTCCCATTTTTGATTGCATTCCTGATGTTAATGATACAATTAGATTCTTAATACCTAATACAACCAATGAATAAACATTGTAAATTGAAACGTTTGTCAAAGTAGAAAATAATGTAAGAATGAATACATCTGTGTTTTGTAAGACAACAGAAGCGACATGCTGTAAAATACCATTCCATTTTTGTTTTATTGGTTCACCACTAAATTTATAATTATAATCAATATCATAATGTTTTTTTACATATAACATTAAAAAAAGAGGTCTTATAACATAAATTAAAGATGTCGTTAATTTTACAAATTGAATGTTTGCATTAAAATACATCATTAAGATAACGCTAAAAAACGTATTAAGAATTAAAGTTAAACTATTTAGAATCGAATTAATGTAAATTTTTTGATCAGCGTCAATAAGTGTTTGATTAACTATTCCAAAATAATATTGTGCTATTAAACTTATTGACATCGCAAGTATAAGAGAAACTGTATATAACCAGTCAAATTCATTTTCTACTCTTAATGGATATAATATACATAAAAATATGAGATAAATTAAAAATATAGAAATAAGTTTTTTGTAAAACCTTTTTGCAGAAATCATAATAGAACTTATTAATTCAAGATTTTTTTGTGCCAAAGGTGAATATAATGAAGCTTTTACAACTGCACTAATTCCTAAATCCATTAAACTAATAAAACCTAAAAATTGTGTTATTGAAGTAATTAATCCATTTACTTCAGATCCGTATGTAACTAAAAAGCATCTTGGTAAAATAAATCCACATATTATCGTAACAATTTGATTAATAAAAGAAGTCGTCGTATTCAATAAAAGCTTTTTATCTTTCATATACTTTTCTATCTATTTTGAAATTCTATAATACGTTTATCCACTATTTTACCATTTTTTATGCAAATTGAATTTTGGAGAACATCATTCTCTTCTCCTCTGCAAAATAAGTCAATATACTTACATACTTGTTCAGAGATACTTACTGATGTAGTTTTATAAAATAACGAAGGTGTATGATCAACTACATAATGCATTATCCCATCTACATAATAAAAAGGTGATTCAATCGTAGTAGGAACACTACTTTCAATTCCGCCATTTTTATCACAGCTAATGTCTATAATCATTGCATTAGTTTTCATCCTTTTTAAATCTTCTTTATAAACAATATGATCTGTTCTTTTGGTATCCCACAAAATAGCATTAACTATAACATCATAATTAGGTAATTCTTTTCTTAACAAACTTTCTGTTTTTCTTGAATAAATTGTGACGTCAGCTCCTAACAACGTTAAAATTTTTAAAGCACCAGTAGCAACATTTCCTCGACCCAATAATGCAACTTTTGTATTATAAGGCATCATTCCATAACATTGAAATGCATGCATAATAGCAGCCTCACCTGCTATTTCATTATTTCTCCAAAAAACATGTCTTCCATCTTCAAACATATCTTCCCAAGCATATGCAGTCAACTTATGTTCAATCAATTTATTTGTTATATCTTTATTTTGTACTGCATGAATCCAGCCAAAGATTATTTGATTATTAAGTATATCTAAATAATCAGCATCACCTATTTTAGGATCAACAATAACATCTTTTTTTAAAACTTCATCATGTGTTTCTATATGACAACCTAAGTCACATAGTTCTTGATCACTAAAGCCAATATCACAACCATACCCTTCTTCAAAATACAAACTACTTTTGTTTTTAATTTTTTTTATGTCATTAAGTACTAATGCTCTTCTTTTTTCATTTTCTTTTTTACTTATTGGAAAACCAATACTTTTCATAAAGTTTCCTCCTCATTTTTTAACTTAATAAGATTTCCAAAATATAAGTCTGTTTCAGGCAACAGATTATTATCGTATCCTCCTTGTGGGTAAAACGTAAATTCACCAAAATAGATACAACCATTACACTCATATAAATCTATACGAACAAATGGTATATTTTTTGATAACTTAGAAGCTATCTCAAACATTTCATCAATACAGTCAGGCTTTGGTATTGTAAAATTATCAGGTGCTTCTTTTCCTCGAACATTTAAGCGAAGGAGCTCCCAATTTTTATTAAAAAAGTAAAATTTAGTTTCATTTATATGTCTATCTAAACATACCATTACATTGTCCACATAACCATTAAAACAAAAAAATTTATAGTCTATTAGTCCTCCTGAGCTGTCTTCCAAATATTGTTCAGCAATAATTCTTGGTTTAACATTTTTATATGGCCATTCTCTAGACTTTAAATAATAATTCTCTTTTAATCCAGATTGTAGATTTTTTTTAACTTTATTTATATTTATATTATTTTTATTTTTACAAATATACATACCCTTTCCAGAGTTATGTGTACATTTTAATACAAACTGATTTGGTAATTTATCAAAATCAATATCATTTACATTTTCCCAAACTCCTAAAAGTGGAATGAGATATTTGTCACCTAGAATTTTTTTTATAATTGCTCTTACAGAAAACTTATCAACCAAAGTAGTATAGTAATTATTTTTATTATATAATTTCAACCATTGAAGTTTCTCATTAAAAGTTACTGGATTTTTTAAATCTAAATCTCTTTTAAAAATAGTTTTAAATTTTCTTTTTGAAAACTCTTCATCGCTTAAATTTGAATAAAATCCTCTATCAGATAAAACTTCAAATCTATAATCCGGATCATAAGCCATGCGATAAATTTTTTTTATTTTTGATATTGTATTCATTTTATTCACCAATTACCTTCATAAAATAATTTTTCCATTTTTCAACAATAATATCTTCTTTAAATTCTTCTGCTTTTTCTTTATTTTTAGTTGCAAAATAATCTCTTAATGCCATATCATCTATCATATTGATTATTTTTTTTGCCAAAGTTCTCGCATCGCCAACAGGGTATAATTCATCTTCAAGCAACAGTTCTTTGGGACCTCCACACGGACAATCTGTACATAGAATTGGCAATCCTTTAGCCATTGCTTCCATTACTGAATTTGGCATTCCTTCGTAATCTGATGACATTATGAATAAACAATAATTATCTAATACTTCATCAACATTAGATATAATTCCTTCAAAAATGACTCTATTAGCAAGACCCAGCTCTTGTACTTTGGTAATCAAAGATTCTTTTTCTTCACCTTCACCATAAATATGAAGATTATATTCTGTTTTATCTTTAATAATATTCATAGCATCTAACGCTACATAATAGTTTTTTTGTTTATTCAGCCTACCAACCATTACAATATCTTTTTTCGAATTACTTTCATTTGTTTTATAAAAATTTTGATTTACAGGATTATATATGATTTCAGATTTACTTGCAATTTTAGAATTAAAATAATCTCTTGCTTCTTTTGTCTGAAACACTATTCCGTCAGCAAATGTATATAGCGTTTTAGCTAATAAAGAAAATAGTTTAGTTGGATATTCTTTATTTGGATCATTTCTAACAGATACAATTGCTTTACAATCTAAAAAAGCACATGCAATAATATTTCTAAAATTTGCTTCAGCCATAAATGATAAGCAAATATCTGGTTTTATTTTTTTTATTAATTTTCTTAATTTTTTTGTTCTATAATAATTTTTTTTTATAAATGAATTATTATTCAGATCGTTTATATCAAGTATGTATCTTTTTATTCTTGAATTTAATTCATATTCTTCATCATCTAATTTAAAAGAATTAACCATTATAATCTCATTTTTTTGAGACAAGCTATTAGCCAAAATACTCATCACACGTTCCGCTCCACCCTTGCCAAGCGTATTAATATACAACATTATTTTCATAAACACTCTCTTTCCTATCCAACTGTATGCCTGAAACTTCTACAATATTATTATTTGCAATTTTATAATTTCTTACACTACCGGAATCATTTACAATTAAATTAAATATGAAAAAACACAATAAAACTATAATATAACATAATGTTACAATTCTTTTTTCTGGTAATTGATCAAAACTATATAATTCCAATGTATTTGGTATAATAATAACAATATAAAATTGAAAATATAACGCCAACCTATTTAATAAGCTAAAATTCAATGTATATAACTGCACTATTGTTCCTAATAAAAATAGGATAAAACAAAATTCTGTATCTTCTTTTGTTTTTCCTTCTCTTTTCATGATCATAACAAGTGAAATAGTTATAAGTAATAAAAATAGAAATAATTTTAATCCCTCTCCAGAAATAATTATATCATCATAAAATGGATAGAAATTTAATATTAAATATTCTATTAAAGGCTTACAAATAAAAGAAAGTAGAACTAAACCTATAATAATGTATTTTGAGTAACGAAGAAATGAATTCCAAAAATATTTTAATAAAATAAAAATTAAACTTATTATTGCGGTATTATGGAATGTACAAGAAAGTAAAGAGAAAACAATTGCTTTTTTATAATTATTTTCAATTAAAAAATGAACTGATAACAATGTCATGCTTAGTGCCATATATTGTCTGATCACTACATAAGACTGTGTATAAAATCCAAATAAAATATAAATTAATACACTTAAATAAAGTTTTTTAGAGTGCCTATATATAAAGAAAAGAATAGGAATATTAATAAATAAACTGGTAAAAAGATTATATGAAAATAAAGAGTCATTTATAATAGAAATTAACTTTGTAAATAATATATATCCTATTTCATATTCTCCATTATATACTGGAACTGATAAAAACTTTTTACTTTGAAAAAGGCTTATAAATATATCATAAAAAGTATAATTCTTTGTACTATCAAAAATTTTATAATATAATGATAAATCACTTCCTACACTATCTGCTCTGATAGACGAAAATAAAATCAATATAATTCCTGCAACTATTATGAAAGTTAAATTTCTTTTATTAAACCTAAAAATATTAGTTTTATCTATTAAAAGATAAGATCCAAATATTAAAATTAATATCAAAAAGTAAATGTACATATTTATCTTTCAATTTCCTTTCTTTGATTTTCTTCTAAGCATATCAAATGCAGGTATTTGTATGTTTAATAAATAAACTAAAATATTTGATTATAATTTAAATCATTTAGCATATGTTTTTTCTATAATATATTCTAACTTATTTAATAAATTCACCCTTTTAATAATATAATTGTTTTATTTTCTCGATATATTTATTTAGATTATTAATTTCCTTAAATCTTGCTTTAGTTTGAATAGAAAGTTTTAAATAGTAATTATTATTTTTTCTTAATTCTACTAAATATTCGGTAAGTTCATCATCCTTATCAGAATAAAAACCTGTTTTTCTTTGTTGTATTAATTCTATTAAACCATCTGTAGGAGTACTAACAATTGGCTTTCCTAAACACATAGCTTCAAGTGCACTCATAGGTGTTCCTTCATAAACAGAGGTCATTAATAATGTTTTGCTATTAAATAAATATGGATATGGATTTTTCTGATAACCTACTAGATAGATATTATTTTCTAAATTGTGAGTTTTTATATAGTTTAAACATTCTTGATACAATATTCCATTTCCAACAAAAACAGCTTTATATTCAGGAACTTTTTTTACTACATTATGGATAACTCTCATCGCTCTCAATGGATTTTTTTCTTTTGATAATCTTCCTAAATAAATACAATCAAAGTTTTCTTTCTGATCGGTTTTTATTTTTTCATATATTACATCAGGATTTATAGTATTCATTAGTATTTCACTTTTTTTATTTACAAATCTAGAAAACACATAATCATCTAAACAACTGTTTGAAACCCAAATGATTTTATTAAATTTAATAGAAGCTATCAAAAAAAGTATAGATTTGAGACTTACTTTTTTCATATTGTCATGATTGCCATGCACATGAGCTATAATCCTTTTATGAGAAAAAGAAAAAGCTGAAATAACACATGCTCCCGGATCATGAGCATGAATAATGTCAATTTGGTTTTTTATAATGATTTTTTTTAAATTTAAAGGGCTAAACTTTCCTAATATAGGAAGATATTTTATTCCATAATCATTTAATTTTTCTCTAATATCACCAAATGGACTACAATAAATCATACTAAATTCATTTTCTAACATCTTAATAATTTGACATACTACATTTTCAGCCCCACTAAAGACATTACTTTTTAAAACATGTAATACCTTCTTTTTTTTCATAAAATCTCCTTTATATATTTAATATATTTCCTTCATTTGTTCCATGATTTTTTTACAATCAATGCGATTCATTACTGTTGCTGAATAATCTTTTTTATACATATTTATATTTTTTATAATAAGTTTTTCAATTTTATTTAAATCATTGATTTCAAAAATATTATCCTCAATTAAATCTTTATTACCTCTTATATTGCTAACAATACAAGGCAGACCGCACGCCATCGCTTCCATTAACGCTACAGAAAGGCCTTCTCTTTTAGAAGGAAATATAAAAATATCACAAGATTTCATTATTTTAATAACATCATCTCTATATCCTAACAAATGCAGTCGATTTGTAACATTTAATTTCTTTGCTTGTTTAATGTATTCATCATATAATTTCCCTGTTCCACAAATTATATAATGAATACTTTCTGGCAAAGACGGTAATACGTCTATTACCACCTTATGATTTTTATTTTCATTAAGTTCTCCTACTGATAGTAGTAAAATTGAATCTTCTGGTATATTTAATTCATTACATAATTTCTTTTTATCGCCTTGAATAGAATCTATTTTTTCTAGATCAATTCCTACCCCCGGAACATATTCAACTCTTCCATTTTTCTTTAATTTAAATTTCTTTGCCGCTGTATAGTCTTCCTTATTAATTGTAATAAGAACATCAGTATATTTTGCTCCATATTTTTCTATATTTCTAAATACGAAGTTTTTAACTGAATTATTTCCTTTAAAAAAATGAAATCCGTGAGCAGTGTAAATCATCTTACAATTTTTATAGTTATTACTGTTCTTATTGGCTATTCTGCATATCAATCCACCAATAGGTGAATGACAATGAATTAAATCATAATTCATTTTATTAAGTAAATTCAATGTTTGTTTATATGATTCTTTTATGTTTTTTAAATCAGTAATTTTTCTTGAAACAGGAATATGATAATAGTCAACATTTAATCTGTCTAAATCATTTTTTAATTGCTCAATTTTTTCATTTGATATCGTACTTCCAAATTCAAAATTGCAAGCAACATCAACTTTATATCCTAGTTCTATCAACAATTTTATATTATTCATATTAAACTGTTGAATCATAGAAGCTACTGATGCATACATTAATGCACGTTTCATCAGCTGATCCCCTCCGTCAATCGAATCGATTCTTTGAAAGAATACTTATTGTAATCTTCTTTATATTCTGATAACTTTTTATCAATTGTTAAATTCCCAAATACTTTATTGATATATATCTGCTTGTTGAAAAGCTTGATAAATGGATTGAAGATTCCTGTAAACCATATCTTATGATTATGAATCTTTGCGATTTCTTTGATCATCTCTACACTGCTTACATATTCACGATTCTGTGGTAAGTAAATTCCACTTTCCTCGTTATCGATCATCAGTCGTATAAACTCAATCAGATTTCCTAGATAAAGCATGCTTCGTTGATTCCTAAGTGTAGGAAATATCGGTGTCTTTCTTGCAAATTTAGACATTAGTGGATAATTGCCTTTTGAGTTTGGACCATAAATCATGGGTGGTCGTACTATGACAACCTTGAAACTTTCATCTTCCAAAGGTCTTATCTTGATCTCCGCCTGCTTCTTGCTGTCACCATAGAAGTTGTCAGGAGTCAGTGGTGTATCTTTGGTGATAACTCTATCTTCACCAATTTTTCCACTACCATAAACAATAATAGAAGACATGAAAATGAACTGTTTTACACCTTCTTCTTTTGCTTTCTTTGCCGTTTCATAAGCTAAATCTGTATTGACCTGGTAATAAAGTTCTCTTTGACTCTCATCAGGAGTTGAGTGAGCTAATCCTGCCACATGATAAACCACATCATAAGATGAAAAATCATGATTTCTCCATTCATCATTTCTCATCTCCAATTCTTCAACCTCATACTTCTCAGGATATTTCAACAGCTCATCTCTGAAATGTGTTCCTATATAGCTCCCTTTACCGGTGATCAAAATCCTTTTCATGACTGTACCTCTTTCTTGAGCTCTCCTGTTCCTCCCTCAACCACTCCTTCATGCTTCAGCACAGAAGTGATCGTTCCAAAGAAACACTTACAGTCAAATAGAAAGCTCATTCTTTCTACATATTCACCATCTAATCTTGCTTTCACATCAATTTCCAGTTCATCTCTTCCATTGATCTGTGCCCACCCTGTTAGTCCCGGAAGAATATCATTGGCACCGTACTTATCTCTTTCTTCGATCAGATCATATTGATTCCATAAGGCAGGACGAGGACCAATGATCGACATATCTCCCTTTAAGATATTGATGATCTGAGGCAGCTCATCCAAGGATGTCTTTCTCAGTACTTTTCCGATTGAAGTAATATATTGCTCCGGATTAGCTAACAGATGTGTTGGTGTATCCTTAGGCGTATCGGTACGCATCGTTCTGAATTTCAAGATATTGAAATAGGTCTTATTCTTTCCCACTCGTTTCTGTTTAAAGAAAACAGGTCCTGGGGAAGTCATCTTTATAATCAGTGCAATAATTAAAAGCACCGGTGAAAGCACCACCAATCCTATTAGACTCAATATAAAATCAAGCACTCTTTTCAATCCATTTCGATACATTTTCCCATTCCTTTCCCACATAAAAAAACATACATCTTTCAGTATGTTTCC
>NZ_CALVGS010000032.1 GCF_944327115.1 uncultured Traorella sp. | reverse complement strand
GGCGAGTAGATACTTTTCGTATTTGCTCCTTGCTCAACTACTCTTGGGCCAAAAGACCATAAGGAGGTGTACTCAATGAAAAAGTACGAAATTATGTACATTTTAAAAGCTAATCTTGAAGAAGCTGTTCGTCAGGAAACAATTGACGGATTGCATGCGATCATCACTAGCCACGAAGGTACTGTAGACAATGTTGATGAATGGGGACTTAGAGAGTTCGCTTATGAGATCAACGATGAGAAGAAAGGATATTATGTTGTTATCAAAGTTACTGCTAACAATGAAGGTATTCAGGAATTCGATCGTTTGGCTCGTATCAACAACAATGTTGTGCGTTTCTTAATCGTGAAAGAAGAAGCTTAATATGATCAATCGTGTTGTATTGGTAGGACGTATTACACGCGATCCGGAGCTAAGAAAAACAAATACCGGTACTTCTGTCGTAAGCTTTACGCTTGCAGTAAACAGAAGGTTTTCCAGCAATCAGGAAGGTGGGCAGGATGCCGACTTCATCAGCTGTGTTGCATGGAGGCAAAGTGCCGATTTTATGGCAAATTACGTAAAGCAGGGAGCTTTGCTTGGAGTAGAAGGCAGGATCCAGACACGTAATTACAAAGATCAGAGCGACCGCACTGTTTATGTGACTGAAGTAGTCTGTGACAGTGTACAGATTCTAGCACAAAAGCGCGATCAGCAGACGTCATCACAGCCAAGCTATCAGCCTTCTACGCGTAACGATGCGTACCAGCCTGATGTACAGTCCTCTTATGAGAGTGACTTCGGTAGTGATACGCTTGATATCGCAAGTGATGATTTACCATTTTAGGTAGGAAAGGAGAAGCAAAATGGCATTCAAAAAACAAAGAATGGGACGTAAGAAAGTATGTTACTTTACGAAAAATAAAATCGAGAAGATCGATTACAAAGATACTGAATTATTAAAACGCTTCATCAGCGCAAACGGTAAGATCATTCCTAGACGTGTGACTGGTACAAGCGCTAAATACCAGCGTATGCTTGCAACTGCAATCAAACGTGCTCGTCAGATGGCTTTACTGCCTTACGTTGCAGACTAATTAGAAATGACCTCTGTCTAATGTGATGGAGGTTTTCTTTTATAGGAGGAGAATTTATGAAATCAGATACGCGGAAAATAACTGAAGGAGCCATGATCGTCGCAATGATAGGAGCTTTTCTTATCATTGACAGACAAATGGCAAATGTATTAAGCTCTCAACTGAGCTGGCTTTTAAGTATTCCTATGATCATTTATGCTGCTCAGTGTGAGTGGAAATATTCATGGATGGTATTTTTGGCTGTATTGATCGTTTCTTTGATGATATCTCCTCCCCAGACAATTTTCTATCTTTTCAGTGCCCTTATTTTAGGGATTATATATGGTGAAGGGGTCCGGTTGAAATGGCATCAGAATAAATTGCTTCTATGGACAATTGTCTGTACATTCATATCGTATCTTTTTTCCATGTATATCTTTGCCGGCTTTTTTGGATATGATCTGGTTGCAACTCGGAATGAGTTCATTGAAATGTTAGAAAATGTTGAGATATTTAAAAATCTAGTTGTGTTTTTTATTGATGCAAACACTTTGTTCAATGTACTGGATATCACTTCATTCTTTTTGGTTGTCATCATGGAAAGTTTATGTGTGCATCTGCTTTCACATCTCATCTTTATTAAATTGAAAATGAATGTGGAAAGGATCAAAATTGATCTGAATTTTAAATATCCTAAGTTTTTAGCGGTGGGAGGTATTCTTAGTATCTTCTTAATTTTAGGGTTGAGATGTTTTCAAGTAAATGAAACTGTCAAATTTATACTTGCTTTTTTCTGCCTCACCCTGTTTATCGTAAACTTTATTTATGGTATGATAGTAATAGTAAGTATGCGGCGGCTTCCAAAATGGAGCTGGGTCGTATTGCTCATTCTGCCACCTGCTTGGTCATTTGTCATGATATTGGGAATTATTGATGGCTTGACGGGTGGAATGATTCGAAAGAGAGGGCTTTATGGACAAACTAGAAAATTTTAAATTGCAGCTTGTGATATTGCTTGTCTGTGAAATATTGATTTTAGGATTGCTGGCAATCTTAGGGATGGACATTAATTTTGTCATGATGATGGCAGGAGTCGTTGGTTTTAATGTCTTTTTGGTAATCTGGGTCATGATTCGTTATGATAGGGATAAAAAGAGCCGTGACCAGAATCTTGCACGTATTTTAGGAAATGATGCAAAAGATGCTCTGCTTTTTGGGGAAGTGGGCATTCTTGTTTATGATGAAAACCTTATTGTCACATGGTTCAATGATTTTCTGGCTGATCGAGGAATCAATCTGATCGGTAAGAAGGTCAGCTCATGGAATCCAAATATCAATGATCTATTTATTGATAAGGCGGATGTCGTGACGATTGAGGATGGGGAATATATCTATGAGATTACCCGTAAAGAAAATTCTACTGTTTTATATGTGAAGGATGTCACGGATTATGAAAAGCTCAGGAAGGTTTCACAGGAAGAAAAAACAGTATTGGGACTGATTCAGCTGGATAATTATGATGAGGTCAGTCAATATGAAGACGAATCGATGAATTCGCAATTGAATATGAAGCTTCGACAGCCGGTTTTTGAGTGGGCGAAGGAAAATGGCATCGTTATTCGTCGTGTCAAAAGTGATCGTTTTTATATGGTGCTTAATGAAAGTATTTATCAGAAGATATTAAATGAAAAATTTTCGATTTTGAATATCATTCGCAAAAATAGTGAAGAAATGGGTGTCAATGTTACTTTATCCATGGCAATCGCGCGTGGAGATAAGAAGCTGAGCGAATTGGATGAAACACTCATCAGCCTGATGGAGCTGGCACAGAATCGTGGTGGTGATCAGGTGGCGGTGAAGCTGAATGATTCTGAAGTAAAATATTATGGAGGAAACAGTGAAGCTACGGAAAAACGTTCACGTGTCCGTGTCAGAGTCATGGCAAAGGCGATCCGTGATGCGTTTAATGATGCAGGGAATGTGTTTATCGTCGGTCATAAAAATATGGATTTTGATTGTATGGGGGCCAATTTGTTGCTGAGCCGAATAGCACAGGGATATATGAAGAATGCTTATATCGTCAGTGAATCCGGTGGTATCGAAGAACAGTGCCAGGAAGCGATGAAGCTTTATGCACCGGAGATGAAGAGCCGTCATCATTTCATAGGTGAAGCAGAGGCCTTGAAATTGATGAAAGATGATGATCTTGTGATTGCGGCTGATTTTCATAATCCGGATCATTGCAATGCCCCGGCGGTTTTGGAAAAGGCGACGAAGGTCATCTTGATCGATCATCATCGACGCAGTGATAAATTTATTGATAATCCGCTGTTGGTTTATGTTGAAACAAGTGCAAGCAGCGTGAGTGAGCTGATTACAGAGTTCTTACCTTATATGTCACATAAGGTCAATATCAGTGCACAGGAAGCGACCATTGCTTATTTGGGTATCCTGATTGATTCCAATCGCTTTAAAGCAAGAACAGGAGCCCGTACTTTTGAAGCTTGTGCAGCTTTGAGAACCTTAGGGGTTGATCCGAATGAGGCAGAGGATCTGATCAAAGAAAATATTGAAGAATTTGAGGAAAAAAGTTCGATCATGCGCTATGGAAGGGTTATTTTTGATAATATCATGATCGCGTCGGTAACTGCCAAACAGATCGTTTCCAAAACGATGATGAGCAAATGTGCGGATGCGATGCTGGCGATCAAAGGTATAGAGGCAAGCTTTGTCATCGGTTATACGAAAGAAAATACGGTAGCAGTATCGGCACGTTCAAAAGGAAATATAAATGTTCAAAAATTGATGGAAGAAATGGATGGCGGCGGACATTTCAGTGCTGCGGCGCTTTCCAGGGAAAATGTTAGCGTAGAAGAAATCGAAAAAGAATTGATAGAAACGATTCAAAAAAGCAGACAGGAGGAAATAGAAGATGAAGGTAATCTTACTGAGTGATGTAAAGAAAGTTGGAAAAAAAGGAGAAATGGTTGATGTTTCTGACGGGTATGCCCGTAACTTTCTGATTCGTCAGAAGCTGGCTGTGGCAGCTACGGAAACAAGTCGGCAGATATTAGCGGAGCAGAAGGCGAAGGATATGGCCAAAGAGGCAGAATTGGAAGCTCAGGCGAATGAAATTAAAAAGAAACTGGAAAATATTACGCTTGAATTTAAGGTCAAGGCCGGTGAGGGAGGACGTGTATTCGGTTCTGTTTCATCAAAGCAGATCTGTGAGGAATTACAGAAAAAATACCAGATCCATGTAGATAAGAGAAAATTTCTTGATAATGAGAGCATCAATTCCTGTGGTGTAACTTATGTGAAGGTGGATCTATATCGTAATAAGGTCATCGGTCAGATCAAAGTACATGTAAGTGAGTTATAGGAGGGGACATGGCGTTAAATACAAGACAGCTGCCGTCTTCTTTGGAGGCTGAACAGGCGATATTAGGCGGCATGCTGGTATATCCAAAGGTCGTAGGTGATGTGAAGGATCATGATTTAACAGCTGATGATTTCTTTAATGAAAATCATCAGCGTCTTTTCCGTACCATGACGTATCTGATCGATCAGGGCCAGCCGGTAGAACCTGTTGGGTTAATCACCCGTTTGAATGACACGCATGAGCTGAATCTTGTCGGAGGAGCCGATTATATCTTAAAGCTGACTGAAAATGCAATCAGCAGTGCGAATGCAACAACGTATATTGAAGTTATCAAAAGCCGGGCACAGGTTCGTAAGCTTATTGAAACAGCACAAAAGATCGAAGCTGAGGGGTTTGAGAATATCAAGTCACTGGACGAATTGATGGATGATGCGGAAAGAAAGATATTGGATGTTACCCGCCAGCGGAGAACGACAGATTTCAGAAGCAGCGGTGATATTTTGAATACGGTCATGGAAAAGATCCAGCTGCTCCGTTCCAGCAAAGAAAAAATTACGGGTATCAAGACTGGATATGTCGATCTTGATCATACGACCAATGGCTTTCAGCGAGGAGATCTGATCATCCTGGCAGCCCGTCCGTCAGTAGGTAAAACAGCTTTTGCTTTGAATATTGCTCTGCAGAGCAGCTTGCGAAATCCGGGGGCGGTTGCGATCTTTTCATTGGAAATGCCTTGCGAACAGCTGATGCAGCGTATATTAAGTGCGAAAAGCGAAGTGTACGGTGATAAGATCAGAAGCGGTTATATCAGCAATGAAGAAATGGTGCGTATTCAGGAAGCGTGCAGCGAAATCAGAAAAACGAAGATTTATATTGATGACAGCGCGGTCATCAAAATGGGAGATATTTTTTCGAAATGTCGTAAATTGAAATCGGAACAGGGCTTAGATCTGATCATTATTGACTATTTACAGCTGATCAGTGCTTCTTCTCGTTCCAACAGTGATAATCGTCAGCAGGAGGTCAGTGAAATTTCACGTTCACTGAAAGCTTTGGCGAGAGAATTGGATGTGCCGGTGATCGCTCTTTCACAGCTATCGCGTGGTGTTGAATCTCGGCAGGACAAGCATCCGATGCTTTCAGATCTTCGTGAATCAGGATCTATCGAGCAGGATGCGGATATCGTTATCTTTTTATATCGTGACAGCTATCAAAAGAAGGAAGAAGAAGCAGAGAATGCGGTCGATCCGGTGGATGTTGATATTGCCAAGCATCGTAATGGAGCGACTCGTCGAATTCAGTTGATGTTTTCAAAGAATATTAATGCATTTTTTAATCCCGAAAAATAAGAAGGAGTTGAAGCTATGCTTAAAAAGATTGGCCTTTTAGCCGGACTTGCCGTGGGCGCGATAGTATTGACGCTTTTGCTTCCCGGCAATACGCTGAAATATGATCTGAATGCGCAAAATCTGGAAACAGGCGGCATAATTCCACAGAAATATATCAGCGAAGGAGAGGAAAAAGAGGTCCTGACAATTTATTATAAAGATGAGCTTTTAGGTATCGTTCATGATATTGATGAATATGAGCAGTTTTTAAAACGTATTTATGAAGAAAAATATGCGGAGGATTTTCCGAATACAGAGGTTGGTTTAGGTGAGGATGTTCATGTAAGCAAAACCGTATCGCAGTTGGAAGCAGAAGATAAGGATGAAGAAATCTTTGCATATCTTGAAGAAAATAATTTCTTTTCTATTATGGGATATAAGATCGAATTTTCAAATGGCAGTATTGCTTATGTGAAAAATAGTGAAGATTTTGTACGTGCCCGTGAAGATTTTGTATTGAATTTTCTGGAAAGCAATGGTGTTGATCCAAATGAGGTCAAAAAGCTTTTGGATAATCATCAGACAACACCGTATTCAAGTGATGAGCGTCAGGATATATCGTACCGCTATCTGGATAGTGCAAAGATCTCTAATGAATTGGTGCCCATTGACCTGATCTTAAAGAACTATGATGAGTGTATTACATGGCTGAGCTTCGGTTATAGCTATGAGCCAAATTATTATACGGTCGAAGAAGGTGACATGATCCAGGGTGTTGCCAGTAAAGCGGGTGTTTCGGTCATGAACTTGCTTTCGGTTAATTCTGAAACCTTAAAAAGTGAAACGCAGCTGCTTCAGGTAGGTGAGGAACTGAATGTTACGCCAATCGATCCACCGGTTCAGCTGGAGGTAGTGAAAAATCGTATCGTAGAGGAAACGGCTTATCCTGAAAGTACAGAATACATCTATGATAACACGCTTCGGGAAGGACAGCGTATCGTAGAACAGTCTTATAAAGAAGGAACTTATAACGTGCAATATCAGGAAACTTATATCAATGGTGAACTGGATGAATCAAAGACACAAGAGGTTTCACGATTGCTTACAGATGCACCGCAACAGGAAATTGTACGTATCGGTACGATGGTCATTCCGAATGTCGGTTCCGGTTCTTTCCGCTTACCTGTGGATAATGCATATGTATCGTGTAACTGGCTCTGTTACTATGGACATACCGCAATTGATGTACAGAATCTTTACAATAAATACGGTAGTGTTAAAGCAGCTGACCGTGGTACGATCGTTGAAACAGGTTATGGACCTGTTACCGGTTATTATGCAATCATTAATCATAATAACGGTTTCTGGACTTATTATGGTCATATGAATCAGCCATGCTTTTATAGTGCAGGAACGACAGTTGCGAAAGGAGAAGTCATCGGACAGATCGGAATGACGGGTAATGCGACCGGACCGCATGTTCATTTTGAGATACGAAATGGTCCGTATTATGCGAATACGATTTATCCGTGGCCGTATATAGGTGGTTAAGATGAAGTTTTCATTATTGGCATCCGGTTCTAAAGGAAACTGTTGTGTCATTTCAAATCGAGATACGAAAATCGTGATCGATTGTGGAAGTACACAAAAATATCTTAAAGAAAGCTTTAAAAAGATCCAATGTGAAATCACTGATTTAGATGCTTGTCTTATTACCCATACGCATACAGATCATATCTCTTGTTTGAAAATGTTTGCGCATCTTCCCATATATAGTGAAGAACCACTGAATGTACCGATGCAGATCAAGATTCATGAAGATGAATGCTTTCAGATCAAATCAATGAAAATCGAAAGCATTCGTCTTTCACATGATACAAAATGTCTGGGTTATATCATTCAGGATCAGAAAGATAAATTGGTTTATATTACAGATACCGGTTATCTGAAAGAATGTTACTATGAGAAAATCAAAGATGCTGATTATTATATATTTGAAAGTAATCATGATTTGAAAATGTTGATCCAATCAAGACGCCCTGAATATGTGAAAAATCGTATTCGCAGTGCCAGCGGGCATCTGTGCAATGAAGATTGTGCCCGACATTTACGTAAATGTATTGGTGAACATACAAGGCAGATCGTTCTTGCTCATATCAGTGAAGAATCCAATTCAAGAGAAATGGCGTTGAGCGTCGTACAGAATGCATTGGCTGATATTCAACATCATCCGGAGATCTTGGCGGCACCTCAGTTTGAAATCGTAAATGGAGGTCAGGATGATTAGGATCGTAGCAGTAGGAAAAATTAAAGAAAAGGCACTGCAAAGCTGTATTGATGAGTATAAAAAAAGAATAACGGCTTTTTCAAAAATTGAAATTATAGAAGTTAGTGATGAAAGCATTCCGGCCAATCATTCAGAAAAGCAGGATATGCTTATCAAAGAAGCAGAGGGTGATAAAATTCTTTCTAAGATCAAAGAGAAAGATTTTGTGATACTCTTAGATTTAGCCGGAAAAAATTATTCAAGTGAAGTCTTTGCGAAGCAATTAGAGAGAATCATGACTTATGAAAGCTCTCAGATCGTTTTTGTGATTGGCGGATCGCTGGGATTAAGTCAAAAAGTCATTCAACGGGCAAATATGAGATGGAAACTTTCTGATTGTACCTTTCCTCATCAGCTTTGCCGGTTAATCTTATGTGAACAAATCTATCGGGCATTTACGATCTTGAATCATTTGCCTTATCATAAATAGACTGTGGATTCACAGTCTTTTTTAATATAAAAAAAGGCAGGTGCATATAATAGAATATGAAGATGAAAATCAAGCTATTAAGCTTTCTATTCTTTTTTGTCGGATTTCTGTATGTAGCACTTCCCCCTTTGTCTTCTCGTCTGAATATAGAAAATCAGCTTAGTGAGGATGTCATAGTGGAAGTATCGACAGCAAATGGACAGCTTGAACTTGAACTGGAAAACTATTTGATCGGTGTGCTGGCCTCGGAGATGCCGGCGTCTTTTGAGTTGGAAGCACTGAAAGCACAGGCGGTAGCTTCACGAAGCTATGTTTATTCAAGAGAATTAAAGGTGGATGATACGACAAGCTCACAGGTCTATCAGAATGATGATGTTTTAAAAGAAAAATGGCAGGATTCGTATGATATGAATCTTGCGAAGATCAAAGAAGCTGTCGTGTCTACAAAAGGGCAGGTATTAGTTTATGACCAACAGATCATTCATGCTTATTTTTTTTCATCCA
>NZ_CALVGS010000031.1 GCF_944327115.1 uncultured Traorella sp. | reverse complement strand
TCATATGCTTTCTCTTCGATGCCGTGTCCTTCATGATCAGTGTGTTGAATATGCACGTAAAAATAAGATTCGTATCCATCTCAAAGGGACTTTTTCAGGTGAAGCCGGAACAATCGTTTCTTAACATTTATCTTTTTAGTTTTTTGATGTATAATAATAAAGTATGGAGGTTAACATGAAAAGGATCCTGTTGTTTAGAAAGCTGGATGAAGCAGATAAGCAAAAAATCGAGGCTTTGATGGAAAATGAGCCGATCAAATATGAAATCTCTCTTGCCAGCAAGTCGATGTCCATGGACGGCGGCAACGATGAACTGGCTTATGTTAAACGTCTTTTGCTGAGTCACCAGTTTGAAATTCTTTAAATTACCGGCAACGGTAATTTTTTTATTTTTCTTTCATAAAATAGAATGACTAAGGAGAACCATTCATGAAAAAGAAATATATGTTAATTGCTGCAGGTACACTCATTATTGCCGTTTGTCTTTTCATCTTCCGTCCTACCTCCTTTGCGAAAAAAGCCGACCGGGTATTTAGTGATCTAAACACCTATACGCTCAAAGGTGAAATGGAAATCAACAAGGGTGAAGATATTAAGAATTATATGTTAGAAATCAATTTCAAAAAGGGAGAAAATGATCAATATTTCAAGGTTTCTCTTTTTGATAAGAATTTGAATCAGGAACAGATTCTATTACGAAACAAAGAAGGTGTCTTTGTCATTACCCCAAGCCTTAATCAGATCTTCAAATTTGAAGGCGAATGGCCGCTTAATTCACCAAAACCCTATCTGATTCAAACGATGTATGACATCATCAGACAGGAAGACAGCATCAGTGAAAAAACAAAGGATGGAACGCTTATCAAAAGCAATGTCAATTATCCGAACAATAAGACTTATAAAACACAGGAAATTCTATTTGACAAAGACTCTAAACCAATCAGTGTGCATATTTATGATGATCAGAATACTTTACAGCTTCAAATTCTTTTTTCCAGCGTAGAGTACAACAACGATATTAAAGATGAAATCTTTGATTCACCGAAAACATTGGACAATACCGTATCTTCTTCTCTTATAAGCGAAGCCGATCTTCCTCTGTATCCTGTCAGCGTCTATGACAGCAAGCTTGTCAACAGCTCTACCTATGAAGTCAACGGTGAAGTACGACATATTTTAGAATATGATGGTGAGCATTCATTTACGGTCGTACAGACGCTCAAAAAAGCTCAAGGCGATACCCAAACCGTATTTAAATCCGGAGAAATGATCGATACGATCGAAATGGTCGGCTTTTATGACGGCGGAAGCTGTTTAGGCTATTATCAGAATTTAGAAATGAATGTATATTCACAAACACTGAGTGTCGATGAAATGATGAGCGTCATGAGCTCTCTGCAAGTCGCCGTCATGAAATAATGATCGAAAGAGGTGATGTCTACTATGCCGATCTGGCAGGAGGTATCGGCAGCGAACAAAAAGGGATTCGTCCGGTGGTCATTGTTCAAAACAACATGGGAAATAAGCATTCAACGACCTTGATCATCGTTCCCATATCAAAAAAACTAAATAAGCCTCCCCTGCCCACCCATGTGATCTTTCAAAGCGAACAGCTGGATTATATCTCCATGATCCTATGCGAACAGCTTCGAACGATTGACAAGAAACGCTTAAAAAGCAAGATCACCCATTTAGATGAACATATCATGTCCATGGTCGATCAAGCTTTAAAAATATCCTTGAATATATAAACAAAAGGTGCTTTATTCAGCACCTTTTGTTGCGCCACAGCTGCAAAAGTAATAATCAATATATTTTTCATAATATCCCTGATCTTCTTCATGAGTCACAGCCGGAATCGTTTTAGTGACATTTTGATAATTGCCATAATATACACCTTCATAAAGGCCTTCATCATCTGCATTCTTAATACCATTTTTTATGATTTCTTTTAAATCATCTAAAGTAAAACCATTTTCAAACCAATATGTCGGACCTTGCGCTACTAAATTTCCTTGCGCATCCTTTACATAAAAACGAGCACCACTTACTTTCTGTTCAGGAACATCAACGACAGTTACGATATTCGATACCCATCTTTCAGCATAATGCGGCTGCCACTGATGCTGATGAGAGGTACCTGTATCCTTATTAGGACTTTTATTCGTATTTTCATTAGTGCCGGTAGGATCAGAAGCAGAAGTATTATTTTCTGATGATGGATTTGATCCTGTTTCTGAATTTGATGATACTTCTTCATTTTCCTTTTCGGTTTCATCCGTAATAGTAATATCGCTCACAACTCGAACAATGACTTCTGTACCTTCTGTATCAAATGAAACTTCTGCCTCATTTTCATCTAAAAACCGACGAAGTGAATCCCCATCAAAAGTTATCGTATAAACGGCCTCATAATTTCCTTTCGTATCATAATCAATTTGACTATCATCCGTTTCTACATTTTTAATGATCGTTCCATCAAAATCAACAAGTGCCCCTAAATCAACATCACTTCCTTTTTCAATACTCAAATCTTCGATCCCTGAAAGAATTTCTTTATCAAAAAATATCTGAAGTTCCTCAAGTTCCACGTTCTGTATTTTAACTTCTTTTTCATCATTCGGCCTAACCATAAAATAAATCCAAAGAATCAAAACCAGTAAAATTAAAATTACTCCTGTCATAAACGATTTCTTATTAACTAATTTTTTTATAGAATCCATGATTTATCACCTGCCTGCTGTCTAATATTATAAAACGCCATGACTATTAACTCAATATAAATATTTACAATAAATTTATAATTAAATAATGATCCTCTTTGTCTTAGCATGTAAAAAAACTATGCCGTGGCATAGTTTCCGATATAAAAAATGGCGGTCTAGATGGGACTCGAACCCACGATCTCCTCCGTGACAGGGAGGCATGTTAACCACTACACCACTAGACCATGTAAACTTGCTTTATTATGATACACTAAATGTGATTCATACGCAAGTTTTTTTTTCATATTTTATTTTAACAGGGATTCCGCACGTAAGGATAAATCATCAGATAAATAAATCTTTAACCATTTCTCTTTGAAATATTCATTCATGACAGCTTCAAGTTCCTCATGCCCAATATTTTCTCCCTCACAGAGAAGATAAGCACCACAGGATGAACAGCCGCCAAATAAATGTATGGAATACTCAATACCCTTCTTTTTAAATAACTGATTGATGTCAAAAATATGCTGAAAGCTGATTTCAGCCATTATTCATTCTCCATACTGCAAACGATCGCATCTGCAAGAGCCTCTACATCCTTTTGCTGGGCTTCTTTCATGGAAGATGCAAGCGTTACTTTTTCTTCAAGCACGCGCATGTTTTTCATACCTTCAAAGAAATCCTTCATCTGCTTACCGGCCGCACAGGCCCAACTGCCATTTTCCATCAGTGCCACGGTACGATTCTGCAGGTTATGAGCCTTCAGATCATGAAGCAGATGCTCCATATTCACAAAGATACCGCTGTTATAAGTCACACAAGCCGTCACAAGATGAGAACATCTGAACGCTTCTGCAATCAGATAAGAAGGATGTGTCTTACTGACATCATATACCTTCAAATTCTTTACTCCTCTTGATGAAAGCTCATTTGCTAACACATTGGCAGCATTTTCCGTATTGCCATATACCGATCCATAAAGAATCAAGACTCCCTTATCTTCCGGTTCATAGCTTGCCCATTTCTGATATTTCTCTACATACCATTCGATATCGCTTCGATGAAGCGGGCCGTGCAAAGGAGCAAGAAGCTCGATATCCAGCGTTGGCAATTTCTTTAATACATTTAATACCTGAGGACCATACTTACCCACAATATTCGTATAATAACGTCTGGCTTCACTCAGCCATTCGCTCTTGAAATTGACCTCATCATCAAACAGATTTCCATCCATCGTTCCAAATGAACCAAAGGCATCAGCTGTAAATAAAACTTTATCATATGCATCATATGTCATCATGACCTCAGGCCAGTGAACCATCGGTGCACTAATAAACTTCAAGGTATGACGTCCTGTATTTAGGGTATCGTTTTCTTTTACTTCCAAATAATTGTCTAAATTCAAATCAAAAAACTGCTTCAGCATTTTTTTAACCTGCATATTACCCACAATTTTCAAATCCGGATAACGTTGTAAAAGGCATCTCACCATGGAACAGTGATCCGGTTCCATATGCTGGATCACAAGATAATCAAGGGACTCTTCTCCTAAAACATATTCAATATTCTCTAAAAATTGCTGGGAGATTGAACGATCTACCGTATCCATCAGCACTTTTTTATCATCCATCAGCAAATATGAGTTATACGTTATGCCATACGGGATCGGATATACGTTTTCAAACAGTCCAAGCCTGCGGTCACTGCCGCCTACATAATAGATATCTTCTTTTACTTTTTTTACACAGTGCATAATTTTTTACCCCCTGAAATACTTCAAAGTAACTTTTATTATTATAATCAACTTACCTGTTATTTTCAATTATTATGACTATTTAAATGGTGATATTTCACTCACATCCCAGATGATCTTCAACATATCGATCAATACCTTTCTGCTTTTGCCATCTAAAGCGCTAATTTCACGAATAGCCATGATTCCCTTAGAAAGATCAAGTTTTGTCAGATCACTTAACGTATGAATCTTTAATTTCTCAAAGACGCTGAATAGAGAAGACACCAGTTCTTCACGCTGCTTAGGTGTATATTCCTCCAGCATACCGTTTAATTTCGCAGAGGCTTTTTCACTTCCTAAAGTCATATCCTCCTGATAAACAAAATGTTGGGCAGTCACATGCCAGCTAAAGGCATCGTGCTGAAAAAGACCGCTTTGATCACTCTTTATGATACTGACTTTTTCAAAATGAGTAAACAACCGTCCAAAAATGCTGCCGGTAGGAATATAGGTATGAATCCTTGGAAGAATTCTTTGAAACGAAGGTCTTTTGCACATCTCTTCATGAAAGCCCGGCCCATCGAAATTATCGACACGCCTGATCTGATCCTGAATCTTTGCCGGAACAGCTGCTGCCGCATACATGGCAAGATTGCCTCCTTTCGAATGACCGCCAATATAATAAACATTCTTTTTCAATGCCCTATCCAGCAGAGAGGAGCTTGCATCGATTTGTTTGATATATTCCATTGCCCGATGCTGTGAGGGGACCTCATTTCGATAGGTCATTGCAAAATCCTCTTTCCATCCGACAATCGTATCATCCGTACCACGAAAAGCAATATATTTCCACACATTCCTATAACAAAACGTCACGGCCGCAAACTGTACTTCCTGTCGCTCATCCACCTCATTCACATAATGGCACATGACAAGTTCTCCAAAGCGTACAGTTTTTGCTGCTTCTTTTAATAATTCATAGCTGCGGTTTGTCAGTGATACCCGATTCTTCAATGTTTCTTCATCATATTTTTGGAAAAAGCGATCAGCAGTTTCCTTTAATGTTTTTTCACTTTCTTTTACAAGGATCCCATCATAATTTTCATAAGAGAGAATGCTTAATATCAAAGAATCAATTTCATTGAATGCCCGCTCTTCAAAACTAAGATCACCACGCCATGCCACATAATCAAGCAGATTCATACGATCACTCCCATATTCAATTGTATATGAAATAAGTCATAAGTCAATCTCCGTTACTGATTATTATATAATGATATCACTGTCTTATATTAATCAGCAATACGAGCAAAAATCTGACATATCCTTTCAAACACAGATACTAACATCTCTCAGCCAAGCCGATGCTTTTATAAATAATATTTTCTCAGTGTGATATTTTATATAAATTCTATTTAAGTGAAACATGAAATTGAAGAAATTGATCAAAAATAAAACTTTTTATGTCTTCACATGAATTTTATGGTATAATTCTAAAGTGATGTGTTAGTAGCTCAACTGGATAGAGCATCAGATTCCGGTTCTGGGGGTTGCGGGTTCA
>NZ_CALVGS010000030.1 GCF_944327115.1 uncultured Traorella sp. | reverse complement strand
CATGACGGCACATAATTTAGAATCGCTCATTCCTTATTTTATGGATGGCAAAACAAGCTTAAAAACTGCCAGTGATGCGATTTATGTGCAAACGGGAATACGCAACGATCAATATATCCTTGATTTTATATCTCTGTTGATCAATCTTGATCTGGCAAAAGAAGTTTAGGTATATACTAGCTCGAAACCATTAAAGTTTCGAGTTTTTTTCGAACTAATAAAAGCATTATATATTTTGTCAACTATAACTTATAAAATATATTATTGTAATTGAATATAAGATATACCTGTGATAAAATTATAATAAGTTAAAGGTGTGTGATGAAAATGATTAAAAGAGAATCATATATGAGCCGGATTCGTCCTTTTATTGGCAGCGACTTAATTAAAGTTTTAACTGGTATTCGCCGCAGTGGGAAATCTGTTATGCTTCAATTGATCAAAGAAGAACTTATTTCATCCGGAGTAGATTCTCATCAATTTATATCCATTAATTTTGAAAATATGAGCTTTCATCATCTATGTAATGCCAATGCACTTCATGATCATATTATTCATCAATCCTCTGGAATTGATGGTAAAGTTTATTTGTTTTTTGATGAAATACAAGAAGTTTTAGATTGGGAAAAATGCATTAATTCTCTAAGAGTAGAAATAGATTGTGATATTTATATTACGGTTTCAAACGCCAAATTACTTTCCGGTGAACTAGCCACTTATCTGGCAGGACGATATGTTGAGTTTATTATTTATCCATTTTCCTTTCAAGAATTTATTGACTTATATCAAAGTGTTTATCCTCAAACAGATATACGTGAATGTTTTAATCAATATCTCATCATCGGCGGAATGCCTTATCTTGCAAATCTAAGCTTTAATAAAGCTGCCTGTCAACAATACTTGACAGACTTATTTAATTCTGTTGAATTAAAAGATATCATTAAACGTAATAATATCCGCGATACAGATATGTTAGAAAGACTTATTGCTTTTATCACATCACATATTGGTTCTACTTTTTCTTCTACTTCTATTTCTAAATATTTAAAAAGCGAAGGCAGAAATGTTTCAACAGAAACAATCCTTAACTATATCAAAGCTTGTATGGATGCATTTTTATTTTATCAGGTAAAGAGACAGGATCTTCAAGGAAAAAAGATTCTTACAGTTAATGAAAAATATTATATTGCTGACCACGGCATTCGAGAAGCAGTATATGGGTCAAATATGAAAGATATTCAATTAGTGTTAGAAAATATTGTTTATATGGAATTATTACGTAGAGGCTACAAAGTTACAGTCGGGAAAATTGCTGATAAAGAAATTGATTTTGTTTGTGAAAAACAAGGGCAAAAACTATATTTGCAAGTAGCTTATCTTTTAGCTAATGAGGACACGATTCATAGAGAATTTGATATTTATTATTCAATTCGTGATAATTATCCAAAATATGTCATCTCTCTAGATGAATATGATATGAGTCGCAACGGTATTAAACATCGAAATATTCGTGATTTTTTATTGGCTGATGAATGGGATTAGCAAGAGGGGCAGATTATGGAAACAAACGAAAGACAAACAACCAAAAATAATATATCTGAGATTCCTCAGCTTTTAGATTTGAAACATTTTATGGATCATTTGCTTTCTGAAAAGCAATATATCGCAAGAAGCCGTTTTAAAGAAGAATTAGAAGCCAAGGATCAGATCATCCAATTTTTTCTTGTATTAAAGAATAGTGATATGTTAGATATCTTCTGTCAGAAAAATGGTCTTGATCTTAAAGAAATCGAATCCGCTTTAGATGAATATCAAAACTTTGAATCACTTATTGATGATCATAATGAAAATTTCATCCAAAAAACAATGAAAGATGAAAAAGATTATCTTGACCGTATTCTTCTTGAATCTGATCCGAAAATTGTATTAGATGAAGATCAGCGCCGTGTCGTGCTAACCGATGAGGATTACTGCCTTGTAATTGCAGGAGCCGGGGCCGGTAAAACTACGACCGTTGCTGCAAGGGTAAGATACCTTGTAGAAAAAAAGGGTATCGATCCCTCCGAAATACTTGTTGTTTCCTTTACCAATAAAGCGGTTCAGGAATTAGCAGATAAAATTAACAAAGATCTGTCTATTGACTGTCCGATATCTACATTCCATTCAGTTGGAAATGCCATCTTAAGAAAGCATACCCCTGAAAAATTAAATATCGTAGATTCATCAAAGCTTTATTTCATCCTTCAGGATTATTTTAAAAGCGCCATTCTTACCAATGAAACGCTGGTCAATAATCTCATACTATTCTTTTCATCTTATTTTGACGCACCAATGGATGAGAATGATCTAAGTAACTTTTTCAATAAGATTGCTAAGTCAAATTTTTCTACGATGCGGAGTGATTTGAATGAGTATAAAAAACGGGTCATGGATATCCGTTCAAAGAAAATGGTAACGATTCAAAATGAAATCTTACGTTCTCACCAGGAAGTTGAAATCGCCAATTTCTTATATTTAAATCATATCGATTATGAATATGAACCCATTTATAAATATGATATACCACATGCCAGAAAACCTTACACACCGGACTTTAAGATCTGGCAAGATGATAAATATTCTTATCTTGAACATTTTGGTATTTCTGAAAGTGGTAAAAACAATCGTTTTAGTGATGATGAAT
Organism: uncultured Traorella sp.; assembly: GCF_944327115.1. Classification (GTDB taxonomy): domain Bacteria; phylum Bacillota_I; class Bacilli_A; order Erysipelotrichales; family Erysipelotrichaceae; genus Traorella. The sequence goes on along the minus strand of NZ_CALVGS010000030.1, from coordinate 2,011 downwards.
TAAGGGCTTATAAAAAAGCCATCCAAGATAAAATAAAGCTTCATCATAGACATCAGACACCACTGCTCTATACCTACTCTGAATATAATGACCATCAGCCGTTGCTTAAACATTTACAGGATGAATTAGAAAAGAATGGATTTGAATTACGTCCTCGTTCCAATAAAGAAGTGATGGAAAAACTTGTATCCTCAGAAGAGAACAGATATATCCGGCGATTGCTGACCTTAATTTGTCGCTTCATTACCAATTTTAAAACAAATGGATATCAAGAAGATGATTTTAATCGTATGTATCATTCTACATTGAATGTACGAACACGTCTTTTCTTAAACATTACCCATGATTGTTATTTAGAATATGAACGACAGCTTAAAGAAAGTCATGCTGTTGATTTTCAAGATATGATCAATGATTCTGCGAAACTTTTACGACAGGTCAAAGAAATGAAACAGAAACTTGATTACAAATATATCATCGTGGATGAATACCAGGATATCTCCCGGCAACGCTTTGATTTAGTGAAAGCCTTGTCTGAGGTTTGTGATGCAAAGATCATGGCTGTAGGGGATGACTGGCAGTCGATCTATGCTTTTAGTGGTTCAGATATCACATTATTCACTCAGTTTGCGGAAAAGATGGGATATGCGAAATTATTGAAGATCGTAAAGACCTATCGTAATTCACAGGAAGTCATTGATATTGCAGGTAACTTCATTCAGAAAAATACTTCTCAAATCGCTAAAACTTTGATATCACCTAAAAACATTACAGATCCTGTCATTATTTATACATATGATGCCACACCTAAAAAAGTACATGGTGATAATCGCAGTGGCGTCAATTATGCGATGGCACATGCCGTAGAAACAGCGCTTGAACAGATCCATATGTACAATGAACAAGAAGAAAAGGGAGAAGATTCTTCGATCCTTCTCATTGGCCGCTTTGGATTTGATGCTGATCGTTTAGAAAAGTCCGGCTTATTTGAATTTACACAATATAAAAGTCGGCTGAAAAGTGTAAAATTTCCTAAAATGAACATTACCTTCTTAACTGCTCATGCATCAAAAGGATTGGGATATGACAATGTAATAGTCGTTAATGGAAAAAATGAAACCTATGGATTTCCATCAAAGATAGAAGATGATCTGGTTTTATCTTTTGTTGTCAAAGGGGATCGTTCGATTGATTATGCTGAGGAAAGACGTTTGTTTTACGTTGCCATGACACGCACGAAAAACCGTGTCTATTTCATTGCCCCTGAACAAAATCCTTCGGAATTTTTACTAGAGATCAAACGTGAATATAAAAATGTATCCCTGCGCGGCAGTTGGAATGAAAGCTATCAGCCAAATAATGCCGGTAAAAAAGTTTGTCCTATCTGTGGCTATCCGTTGCAATATCGCTATAAAAATTCATATGGCTTACAATTATATATATGTACCAATGAACCGGAAATTTGCGGATTTATGACTAATGAGTATAAAGCAGGCAAACTTTCGATCTTAAAATGTGACTGGTGTCATGACGGTTATCTCGTGGTAAAGCCGGCAAAAGATGGTAATTATTTCTTAGGTTGCACCAACTATAAATCAGATGGCAGCGGATGTAAACGTGTTATTTGGAAAGAACAGTTTTACAGCATGATGAATTATTCTTCTGACCCTGCCTCATCTAAATCGAATAAACAAGTCATAAGTGAACCAATAAAAATCATCTCTCAAGAAAATATATCTAAGAAAAAAGAATCTGTAACAGAAATAAAAAAAGCTGATCTCCAGCCTGTCTTATATAAAGGGAATGATTTAAACGAGGTTGTCTATACTATCTTGCAGGCCTTATCAAATATCAGTATTCACCACTATTATGGTATTAATATCCTTGCAGATGTACTTCGTGGAGCTAACAGCAAAAAAATTAAAAATGCTAAGCTAGATGAAGTCAAGGAATATGGGAAGCTTAAGACAATTGAAAGAGAAGATCTAATAACGATCATAGAATGGCTGAT
>NZ_CALVGS010000029.1 GCF_944327115.1 uncultured Traorella sp. | reverse complement strand
ATTCAGCTGAGTTCTTTTTGTGATACGCAATTAAGAATTTGATACATAAAAAAAGAACCCCTCACTTTTTTTTGTGAGAGATTCATAAATTTAGCTTTTTGTCAAATCCTTATTTTAGTTGCATTGGTGATTTGGGATTCTTTTTATAATCGCAATCCTTTGATATCTTTGATCCTTGAAAGGATGATGTTGCTGCTGCATTCAATGATGCCCGGAAGCTGATCGATCGTTTTATAGATCAAATTTTCCATTTCCTCATGAGAAGCTGCTACCGCATGAACATGCAGCTTGCTTTTACCGGTAACGCGATAAATCTGGGTAATGATATCATTTTGATTCAGAATATTTGCTACTTCCATCAGGGTATCCGGTTTTGTTTCAATTTCAAAGTAACAAGAAACAGCGCCGCTGATCTTCTGAGGATTGATGATGGTCGTATATTCTTCGATGATACCTTTTTGTTCAAGTGCCTGGACACGCATTTTGACCGCAACACGGGAAATACCGATCTGTGCCCCGATCTCAGAATAAGACATACGGGCATTTTGTATTAATAGCTGGACAATTTTTTGATCTGTTTCATCAAGGCCGTTTAAGAACATAGCAATCCACCTCTTTTTGAACATTATAATGCCTAAAGAATAAGACGTCAAGAATTCTTGTCAATAGAATATTGACATATTCTTACTATGAAAGGTATAATATATTACGAATGTTAATTTATAAATTACGAAAAGAAATAAAAGGTGGTATATATGGAATATGAATTAACAAAGGGTCCTTTAGTAAAAACGATGCTGTGCTTTGCAATCCCGATGATCTTAGGGGATTTGCTTCAACAGTGCTATAATATTGCGGATACACTGATCGTCGGTAAATATTTAGGGGAGAATGCCTTGGCAGCGGTAGGCTCAGCGTTTTCTTTAATGACCTTTCTTACCTCGATCCTTTTGGGATTATCGATGGGAAGCGGTACTGTTTTTTCCATTCGTTATGGAAAAAACGATCATAAAGGATTAAAAGAGGATATCCTTGCTTCCCTCGTACTTTTAGGATTCGTTACGATCGTATTAAATATCCTTATATTTGCTGGTATCGATTGGATCATCTGGGCATTGCGCACACCTGCTGATCTGAGTGGGCTGATGCATGAATATCTGATCGTTATCTTTGCAGGGATGATCGGTATCTTTTTATATAATTTTTTTGCTTCTTTATTGCGATCTTTAGGAAATTCAGTCGTTCCTCTTTTCTTTTTGGCCATATCCGCCATCTTAAATATTGTGTTGGATTTATGGTTTGTCGTAGGGCTGAAGCGAGGAGTAGGGGGAGCAGCAGAAGCTACGGTCATTTCACAATATGTTTCAGGGATCGGTATTGCGATTTATACGCGTATCAAATTTCCGAAACTTTTTCAAAAAGAAAAAGGAGTGAAGCTGAAGATAGAAAATATTCGCAGCATCACGAGCTTTTCTGCCTTGACCTGTTTACAGCAGTCGATCATGAATCTGGGTATCTTAGCGGTACAGGGACTTGTGAATAGTTTTGGAACGACAGTTATGGCGGCTTTTGCGGCAGCGGTGAAGATCGATGCCTTTGCTTATCTTCCGGTTCAGGATTTTGGAAATGCCTTTTCTGTTTTTGTTGCACAGAATTATGGTGCCAAGAAAACAGAACGTATCAAGAAGGGAATCAAAGCAGCAGCTATTATTTCAATCTCATTTAGCTTGGTCATTTCTTTATGTGTCGTTATCTTTGCGAAACCTTTGATGGCCCTTTTTATTGATGCAAGCGAAGGAGCAGATGTGATTGCTTGTGGCATGCAGTATTTACATATTGAAGGTGTCTTCTACTTTATGATCGGTATTCTCTTTCTTCTATATGGGTTGTATCGCGCTTTGACAAGACCGGGCATGTCGGTCGTACTGACCGTTGTATCATTGGGTACACGCGTTTTATTAGCTTACATGCTTTCCGCAATTCCTCAGATTGGTGTCATAGGCATCTGGTGGTCAGTACCGATTGGATGGTTTCTGGCAGATGTTTTAGGTATTGGGTATTACTTGATAAAGAAAAAAGAGCTGATAGCAGCATCAGCAAAATGACGTCGATGTAAAGACGTCTTTTATTTTGTCTGACAAAACGCATCTTGCATCATTCAGACACATTATTAAGATTTTTTATTTTTGAGAGTCATTACATGATGTTTTCAAAGAATTGGGGAATCTGAGCACCATCATGAATTCCTTTTTCATATAATTTTTTCAAAGCATTGATGTCACGAGTCAATGTATCAACACCACATGTATCATCTGGCGCAATGATCAATACTTTTCCTTGCTTTTCATACTTTTTAGCCAATTCCATTTCATGATTATATTTATCAGCACGTTTGATCAGCTCTTCGGCAGCTAATGGATATTTTTTACGTATAAAGGAAGCTATCAGTTGATCTTTGCCGATGGTTCGACGAAAATCTTTCGGTTTTGTCAAAATCAGCACTACATGATCACATCCTAAAGAAAATGCCTTTTCGATCGGTACGGGATCTCCTAATGCACCATCATAATATGGCACTTGATCGATAAAATAAGGGGAGCACACAAAAGGAATGGAAGAGGATGCCTTTAAGATGTCATAGTTATTTTGTGCGAGATGGCTTTTATCAAAATATGTCGTTTTGCCAGTCGCTGCATTTAATGCAACCGTGATAAAATTGATGGGATTATGCATCAGTGTATCATAGTCCAGTGGATCTTCTCCATCTGAGCTGCTTAAAGTTCCATAAACATAATCCATATCAACATAGCTTTTCTTAAAGATAAAATTGGAAAGGCTCATATATTCTTTTCTAGCCATGTATTCAGTATAAAAACGATAATTTCTTCCTTTTTGTCTTGCTGCAAACGAAGCTATGTTTGCACTTCCGGCAGAAACACCGATGCCGACATCGAATGTAATGCCTTCTTCTAAACAAGCATCAAGAACACCGGCGGCATATATTCCGCGCAGTCCTCCGCCTACGTCAATGACTCCTATCTTCATAAAAACTCCTTTATTTAAATCATCAGAATCTTTAATCTCATTTCTACGATTTGCTTTTAACCTATACTAATAATATAATTCGTTGTATTTTCTTTCCGAACAAGCTTTTTTGATAGCTAATGCAGCCATTGCTACAAGGGCACCATTTACTTTTCGGGCAGATTGCGGACATATTGAAACACATCGCATACATGAAATGCATTTTTTACTATTTGTTTCTTTTGGATTATTCAAGTCAATGGCCTGAGCAGGGCATTTTTCTGCACAGATCCCACAAGAATTACAATTTTTATCTGCTTTTGGAATCAAAGGTGTACTTCCGGCCTTTTTATATGGATGGTTGCCCGGGATGTTAGCTGTTGTCCAGCCGGAAGGATTTGTATGGATTTTTTCCAGAATCTGTTTCGCAAATTGATGTAATTCTTCTTTATCTTTCTCATCAGGTCTTCCGGTTGCATACTGGTGCATGATGGAATGCTCGGCAATTGCAGCAACAGCGGCAATGGTTCGGAAGCCACATTGTTCAGCTGTATCCTGTAATTCTACTAATGTATCTTCATAAGCTCGATTTCCATAGACACATACAAGAACGCTCATTGCACCATTACCATGAATTTCTTTTAATCGGCTGATGGCCAATTCCGGTACTCTTCCTCCGAAAGATGGTACCGCGATCAATGCAACATCTTCTTTTTGTAATTGGATTTCATTGAAATCTTTATTTGCATCTGACAGATCAATTCTTTCAAAAGATGGATCCCATGATGTCATGATCGTATCTGCTACTTTTTGTGTACCGCCTGTTGGACTGAAAACAATTTGAATAAATTTCATATTAAAACCTCCTGTAAAAAATAACTTTACAACAAGTATAATACCGCATAGCTGTAAAGTCAATATTTACAGGTTAATCAATTATGATATAATAAGCAAAAGGAAAGTGATTTATATGCATATAAGTAAAAAATGTTCAATTGCGATCCATTGCCTTATTTTCATTCATGAATATGGGGATAAGGTAAAGGTTACCAGTGATCTTGTTTCAAAATCTACAGGCATTAGCGCAGTTACCATTCGTAATATTTTCAGCAGTTTGAAAAAAGAAGGTATCTTATCTATAAAAAATGGTACAGGAGGAGCCTTGATCCAATGTCCATTAGAAGATATTTCTCTTTATCGGATATGTCAGGCACTTGAACCAGACTTTTTATCACATTTAATAGGTATTCATGATTCTCCATCTTCGTTATGTCCGGTAGGAAAGAATATTCATGCTGTATTGGATATGTCTTATGATATCATCAGGAATGATTTAAAAAAGAGTCTTGAAACGATAACGATGAAAAAAGTTATTTCTGATTATGAAAAAATGAATCAGTAATACAGCAAGGAAAATAAAAGAAGTTATAAAAATATTTATCTTACAAATTAAACGACAGTTGATCTACATCAGCTGTCGTTTAATGCTATTCATATTTTTCTAATAAATTTATTACACATGTATATGTAATTTCATGCAGAGAAAAATACATAATTTGCCTTTGCTTTATCCATGGTTTCCTTTTGTTTATCCGTTACAACAGTATAGGGATAAACACCAAAAGAAATGGAAAAAAAGTAGATAATATTTTAAATCTGTATATGGGACATCAGTTTTAAAAATCGTGTTCTATTTTCTAATGAGCCGGCGATTTCGCTTGCGAAATCTTCGATAGATATTTTTTCATAAGTATCATATAATTTTTGTAAATCATGATTCCAAAGTTCATATTCCTGTTGAAGAAGAGCTAAAAAATCTCTTCTTTTGTCTGAAAATAATGATAAATATCCGTATGTGCTAAAGAAGTCGACAGATTCATCAATTAGATAAGAAACAAACATTCTTTCCTTGGACGGAAGAATTTTAGTGATTAAACAGGGGGGATATAAAACTTTAAATCTGTTTTTTTGATGCATCTCATAAGAAAGAGTACAATATCATCTCAGTTCGATGATTCATTCATCAAGTAAGTGTCATGTTGTATTAGTTTCTTATAATCAACTCGAATAATCGTATCTTTATATTTTGGTGTTGATGCGATTTTCCAGCACAGAATGGAAATAAAAGCTACTTTATGATCTGAATGGACGGCCATGAATGATGAAATATGATGGCTCTTTTCAAAGAGATTGCCATCGACCCATCTTGCTTTTAAAGAAAGAAGTTCATCTTTGAAATGTTCTTTGGTTTCTTCATCTTTCAAGTAAAACCAAACACTGTCACTTTTACATTCCTGTAATACTTTTTCTACATAATTCATAAATATTTCCTCCTTATCAATTCCTATAAAGAGAAAAACGACCCCATAGCTACAATGGGATCGTATTTTTTTATTTCCCATCGTACAAGCATTAGCACCTTGCTTTTGCAGGTTGCTGTGTGGTCATTGAGCTTGTCTCTCGCACACTCTTTATAGGTAATCTTATTGTATCATATTTGAGGTTAATAGAACAGAACATAAAAAAAAGTGCCACAACAAGGCACATTCTATCAATATGGTGCGGACGATGAGATTTGAACTCACACGAGCATACACTCACTACCCCCTCAAAGTAGCGTGTCTACCATTCCACCACGTCCGCAGGTACTTATATATATTACTCATTTTTCTTAAATAAGTAAAGAGATTTTTTTGAAATTATATTTTTTCGATTACAATTTATCGAGAAGTAAATAATGAAAAATATATATTTTTATTTTTTTGGAGGGTAAAAGATATTTTTATGTTATAAAATGGTAAGCGCAAAACTTATGGCAGAAATTTATGCTTTTCCTTTAAGCGAATCGTAATAAACGACTCGATCACAGGATCGAGTCGCTATTTTATTCAGCATCAGCAAACTGTGAATTATACAGTTTTTCATAAAAGCCTTTTTTTGCCAACAATTCTTCATGAGTCCCTTGTTCAATAATATCCCCATGATTCATGACCAGAATTAAATCAGCATTACGAATCGTTGATAAACGATGTGCAATCACAAAGCTTGTTCTTCCTTCCATGACACGGTGCATCGCTTCCTGGATCATTTTTTCCAAACGTGTATCAACAGAAGATGTTGCTTCATCCAAGATCAAGATCTTTGGATCTTTTAAAATGGCACGGGCAATCGTTAACAACTGTTTTTCACCTTGTGAAATGTTGTTGGCTTCTTCATTGACCAATGAATGATAACCATCCGGTAATGTCCGAATAAAGTGGTGAACATTGGCCATTTTTGCTACGGCAATGATTTCATCTTTACGTGCATTTAAGCGGCCATAACGAATGTTATCATAGATGCTGCCTGAAAATAACCATGTATCTTGAAGGACCATTCCAAACATATCACGAAGTTCACCACGTTTCATATCTCGGATATCTACACCATCAATACAAATACTTCCGCCACGTACATCATAGAAACGTAATAACAAGTTGATCAAAGTTGTTTTACCTGCACCTGTCGGACCAACAATTGCTACCATTTGACCACTTTTGACTTCAATGTTGAGATCCTTTATCAGATCTGTTTCACCATAACCAAATCGTACATGCTTGAATGAAACATTTCCTTTCATGTTTTCGATATGCTTTGGTGGATCCAGTTCAGCAATTTCTTCCTCTTCATTTAAGATTTCCATCACACGTTCCATGGCAGCAAAGGCTGCTTGAATTTGCGATGAAAGTGAAGAAATTTGAGAAAGAGGGTCATTGACTTGCCAAATATAACGGACAAATGCTTGCAAGTTTCCAACAGAAATATTACCTGCCAGAATCTGGAAGGTTCCTACAACAGCAACAGTTCCGATCGTCAAATATGTAACTAATGAATTTAAAGGTCCAATCGTACTTGAAATAAATTGAGCTTTGCATGCATTGCTGCGCAAATGTTCATTAAGCTTCTTAAACTTTTCAATCGAATCTTCTTGTTTGTTGAATAACAAGATTTCATTGTATCCCGTGTACATTTCCGTGATCGCACCATTTAAAGCACCGAGGGCATCCTGCTGTGCTTGGAATCGTTTTTGTGAACGGGTGACAATAAAGATCGTAATCAAAAGCGATAAGGGAATGATCATAAAAGCAATCAACGCCATCAAAGGTGAAATACGAATCATCATGATAAGCGCTAAGGTAATCGTTAAGATACCACTGACTACATTGACAAAGCTCTGTTGGAGGGCATTGCTGATCGCATCCACATCATTGGTGATACGACTTAGCACATCGCCAAATGGGTGATTATCAAAATAACGGACCGGTAAACGACGGATCTTATTTTGCAATGCATTTCGTAAATCTCGCATCGCATGCTGGATCGCATTGGTTAACCAAGTAATCGCAAAGACCTGGGAGAGTGTCTTCACAAGATAAATCAGAGCCAGGATCACTATGATCTTGATAATGGCATCAAATTGGATCTGTAATCTGCCTAAACTTTCAGCAAGCGTAATGTCATCCGCTAATTGAGTGGTGATCATTCCTTCAACACTTGGTGCTAAGACCATGGCTACAACACTGAGGATGACCATGACAATAGCTCCGATAAACTGCCATTTATAAGGAGCGATAAAAGGTCTGATTCCGGAAATTGTTTTCGTAATCGAAGTTAATTTCTTATTCATGAGCCAATTCCTCCTCACTTAATTGAGATAATGCAATTTCTCGATAAATTTGACAGTTCTTCAACAATTCTTTATGAGTTCCGTGGCCAATCACATTTCCTTCATTTAACACAATGATCTGATCAGCATCCATGATCGTAGAAATACGTTGAGCAACAACGATCACGATTGAATTTTTAGTTTCTTTTTTCAATTCGTTACGTAATGTCGCATCTGTCTTAAAATCAAGCGCTGAGAAAGAATCATCAAAAATATAGATTTCAGGTTTTCTCACTAAAGCACGGGCAATAGAGAGTCGTTGTTTTTGACCGCCTGAAATATTGGTCGCACTTTCCGTAATCTCTTCATCAAAACCATGCTCTTTTTCCATGATGAAGGAATAAGCTTGTGCCACTTTGGCAGCATGTTCGATTTCTTCTCTTGTCGCATCTGGTTTTCCAAAGCGAATATTATCCGCTATCGTTCCATGGAATAAAAAGGCTTTTTGAGGAATGACTCCTAAACGTGACCGTAAGTCCATCACATCATAATCACGAATATCGACACCATTGATACGGATAGCTCCTTCACTGACATCATAAAAACGAGGAATCAGGTTAACAAGGGTACTTTTTCCTGAACCCGTACTTCCGATAAAGGCAATCGTTTCTCCTTTTTTCGCAGTGAAGCTGACATCTTTTAAGACGGGTTCTTCACCATCCGGATAGACGAAAGTCACATGATCAAAGGTAATCGTTCCATCTTGTTCATTTCCACTCATGCTTCCTTCATTCCGGATCAATGGTTTTGTATCTAAGACTTCCCGGATACGTTTTGCACTGACTGCTGCCCGCGGATACATCATAAACACGGTACAGAATAACATGATTGAAAACATCGCATGGAACAAATAATCCATGAAAGCCACAAGTTGTCCTAATGAGAGCTGGCCATTTTGAATCAATAATGAAGCAACCCAATAAATACATAGACCTGCAACATTCATGAGCATGAAGAAAATAGGTGATGTCATCATCATGATCTTAAACAATTTCTTTGATTGAGAAGTGAATTGTTCATTGGTTTCATCAAAACGCTGCTGTTCATATGCATCATTATCAAACGCACGAATGACACGGATCCCACTTAAGTTTTCACGTGAGATACGATTCAATCGGTCAAGCAGCGATTGTTGCTTTTCAGAAATCGGCTGACTTATTTTCGCAACAAATACCACCCCTAAAATGATCAAAGGAATTGTTGCGGCAATGATACCACTTAAAGGTAACGATGCTTTTGCAGTCATAAAAAAACTCGCAATAAACATGATCGGTGTCATGAGCGCGGTTCGTAACAAGACATTCACAAACATTTGAATTTGGAAGGCATCGTTATTTGTTCTTGTGATCATTGATGAAATTCCAAATTGATTGAATTCGTAAGCCGTAAATGTCTGCGCATGAGCAAAAATATCATTTCGGATATCACGCGTAATTGCCGTGGAGATATTGGCACAACAATAACCAAGCAAGATCGTCATGCTGACTCCAATAACAGAAATCGTTGCCATGATCAATCCCATTTGGATCAAATAATTCGTATCGGCATTTTGAACTCCAACATCGATCATATCGGCAATGATCGTTGGAATTCCCAGCTCAACAAGCACAAATCCAAATGCTGAGATGACATTGATCAAAAATAATTTTTTATATCGCTTTAAATATTTTAAAATAAGTTTCAAACTTTCACATCCTTTCTTGACGAATTGTGCGAACTCATTTATCATAAACTATAATGTAACATGATAGTCAAGGGGAGATCGTGATGAAAAAAGAAAAATATTTAACAGCCGGTCAATTTGCCAAGATTTGTGGCGTTCCAAAACATGTTTTGTTTCATTATGACGATATTGGTTTATTCCAACCAATCTATGTCAATGAACATGGATATCGTTATTATTCTTATCACCAATATGATACATTTTCTGCCATCCTCAATCTAAAGAAAATTGGCATGTCATTAAAAGATATCCAATCCTTTCTTCAACAACGTGATCCGCATTTATTTCTTGGACTTCTTGATGAAAAGTTTGAAGAAGTCGATCGTGAGATCCAACAATTACTTTCATTAAAAAAGATGATGAACTCGATGAAAGAGAGTACCTTGTTTGCTGTGACCCATAAAGAGGAAGATATTTGTATCAGGGAATATCCTGAAGAAATTTTGCTTTGCAGCAATGATCTTGAAAATACTTCAAGTAAAAGCTTTGCTTCATTTATGGAAGAGTATGCTCATTTTTGCCGTGAAAATCATGTTTTTACTCAAGAAGCGGTGGGTTGTATGTTGAAGATCGATAAGATTAAAAATCAAGATTATTTAGATTTTTCTTATTTATTTATGATTACCGACCAACATTTTGATCAAAATACACATATTCGTAAAAAAGGAAAATATCTTTGTGGCTGGCACAGAGGTAATTATGATACGATCAATCAGACGTATCAAAAAATGATTGACTATGCAGCAATGCATCAATTGCGATTAGGTACGTATGCTTATGAAGAATATTTGATTGCGGAAATTGCTCAAAAAGATCATGATCAGTATGTCACTTATATCCGTATGGAAATGGATCCTGATTGATTCTTTCGTCTTTAAATGTATATGAAATATTCCTTGATTTCATCTTCATGAAATTCTTTCTTTCAATTATAAGTGGTATGACGGAATCATGTTTGATATTCATCATGATTTTTGATCCTCTCATTTCCTTCTTCCCTTCATCCAAAAAATAGAGTATAATACTTATGTTCTTTGAAATGATTTAAATGTTTTCTTAGTTAAATGGATATACAAGATCTTCCTAAGTAGAAGTTCTTATGTTAACATGGTACTGGGCTCATTTATCACACCCCTCTCCTCATAGTTAAATGGATATAACAAGTCCCTCCTAAGGATTAGTTGTAGGTTCGATTCCTACTGAGGAGGCCATTGAGAATTACCGGAAAGCCTTTATTTATAAGGTTTTTCGGTTTTTTTATTATTTAGATAAAACTAAAATAATATTTAAAATCATCACATAATTAATTAGCACGCTAATCAAAATATCTAAAAATGTGTGAACTATTAACATACTCAGGTTTGGTCTATATAAGACAACTGGTATTTAATATGCTGGTTCTTGTGGGAACAGTAAAAATGATCGAAAGGATCATCAGAGAAATAAGCAGATTTCTGGTATGTTTAGTTTAAAGTAAGGGGTAAATTCCCTTGAATTTAAAAGAAGATTGATTTGGATGTCAAACAAAAAGTCATTATTCCATTATTTATCATGCAAATGAGTGTATATTAAAATATGTTATAAAAGGCACAAGTCAAATATGATTTGTGCCTTTAAAAAGCAAATAATTTTTAATGAATATACAAACAACATTTAAACAATCAAGCTTTATTTACTCTCAAGTTCAGAAGTAATGCTCACAAAAAAATCTTTACACCATATATCTAGTACACGAATATCTTTAATAAATGGTATTACGTCTTTTTTAGCTTCCTCAAAATCAATTTCATTGAAACGTTTGATTAACATTTCTTTTACTTCATTACAGGTTATTTCAGTGTTTTTATCAATAAACTCTGAATCTATCAGTTTTTCTCTTAAATGAGGTAAATTGAATTTCGTCTTATGAGAAAGATAGAAAATGTAATCGTATAAGTCACGGCCCTTGACTCTCGATTTCCATGATCGACATATCAAAGCATGGATCTTACCGGAAAATAATGAAGATTCATCATAAAGTTTAACACTATAAGGTGTGGGTAATAATCTATACTTTGTCTCATACGTTGCAAGTCCAGAAGGCATTGTATCAATTTCAAATTTAATTTTAACTTTTTCATTTTTATTGATTCCTTGAACAAAATCTTCAGGATAAAATAATAAGAAATGTTCTATCGTATCACCTTTTAAAAAGGCAGACTGAACATTTGAATCTTTTGTTTTCTTCTTCAACTCTATATCTACATTAAGACCGAAAGATTTAACAGTATCTTTTAAAATTGGAAAATATTCTTGTAAATCAAAATCTTTATCTTTCTTTAACAATGAAAAATCCAAATCTTCAGAGAAACGATCTAATCCATAGAATATTCTTAATGCAGTACCTCCATAAAATGCTGCATCACTAAAAAATCCCGATTTGCTAAGTCCACATAATACGATTTCTTGCATAACTTCTTTAATTGCATTCTTTTTTTCTTCATTATTTTTAGGATTATACTCTTCAATCATTTGTTCGAGTATTGTTTTCATCAAAATCACCAATCACTTTCTTTAATAGTTTCATATTTGTATTTTTATAAAGATCACATAATATCTTTAAATCTTCAAAATTCATCTTTTGAAACATATCTTGATCTATTCTTAAATCATCAAATATCAATTCATACATCTGCTTTTTATTTTTAACAGGCTTAAGCGTATAAAGTTTATCACATAGGGCTTTTTCTGGTGTAGCAATCGTATATGAATAATCACCTTCGCTCATAATGCTGATTCCGTAAGGATACGCTTTAGAAGGAACATCACGATAAGTGAAAGTTCCAAGAGGGTTGGAATATTGCTTTTTCTTCTTTTTGTTATAAGTTGCACTTGTATATGTATAAACAGTTTCTGGAATAAGACCATAATAAGATAAAGCATAATCAAAGGATAAATAGGATGGTGAATAGATTGCATTTGCTACTAAATATCCTGCTGTATCAGCTTTTGTTTCATACAAATTTTTAGTGAGTTTAATAATTTCACCACTATCGCTCATTCTTTTAATTTTCATATCCGGTGCTTTATATTTATTACTTAATGATTCTTTTAAAATTTCATATGTGATAATCATTTTATCACCTCTTACTAACATTATATGTTAGTATGAAGATAAAATCAACACTTATAGCTTAAAGAAAACTCAAATTATATGCTACTAAAAGATTTAATACAATTAAGTAATGCATAGAATAACAAATAATATGAATATGAGATAATAACGTATATTCTAAAAAGAGTAAACCATAACCTATGATTGCAAATAATCTGTTAATAAAAATCTGTAAGAGTTTTAGGACTTTGCTGATGAAAAAGGGTGTTTTGTTAATTAGAGCAAAAATACTCTTTTCTCCATATCTTTCAGCATATAAAACTACAAGAAAATATGTTTGAAAAGAAATATTTAATTATTAATTATCAAGAAAAAGAAAGTTAAAACTGAATAAGGATTAAAAATCTTATTGTACAATCATTATGAATCATACTATGGGCTATACAAATTGGAATTTTGTTGTCAACCTTATTCTATATTTTTTAAAATATCAATTAATTCTTTATAATCATCAATCGTAATCATGTCCTTTGGAATTTCACTGTATTGATTTTTTTTGCTCTTAAAAATAATTGGGATCATTCCTGCTGATTTACTGCCAGATCCATCAACTGTTGGTTTATCACCAACATACCAAATATCTTCTGCAGCTAATCCACTTTTAGATATTCCAATTTCAAATATCAACTTTTGTGGTTTTCTAATTCCGTAATCACTGGATGCAATAATGAATTCAAATGCATTATTAGGTAACAGTTCATTCAGCTTTTCTTCTAATAAATAACCACTAAAATCAAGATTACTGATTACTGCACTTCTTATTCCAAGACATTTTAAAGAATCCAATAGTTCTAAAACACCTTCAACAGCAACAATGTTTGCAGAATGATTCCAAATGATTTTTTCAGCTTGAGAGAAGGAAATTGATAATTTTATATTCAAATAATCAAAAACTGTTTTTAATATGACTTGATTGTTGATTTCAAAATATGCTTTTCTGCATTTAGAATATTCTTCAAAAATTTTATTAGTAAATCTATTAATATCTTGTGCATCATAATTATTAAGATTTGAAGTAATATAGGGCATTAATTTTTCGATTGCATCTATTGTAGAAAGATACAACATTTTTTTGTCATCGATTTTAGGCAAATAATTTATCAAAGTTTTTCCAGCATCAAATATAATCATTTTTGGTCTTTTCATAGTCTATCTCCATATAGTCAAATTTTCAGAATAGATTATTCTGACATTTTACGCACATATTTTATCATGTTTTATCTGCAAAATCTTTAGCTAGCTATCTTAAATTAAAATAAAATAGAAGTAATAATTTATATTTTTTAGTAAGTAATGGTAGTATATTTATAAAATTAAGCCTTAGTTCATTCTATCTATTAGGTCCAAACCTTCACAAAAAAATGACACTATTGTGCCATTTTAATCTTCTATCACAAATGCATTACGGAGCATTTCTTCTACTCCTGGTGCTTCAGGATCATGTGATGTTTTACCTTTATCAAGAGCTCTCATTGCATTCATTTCATCATTTGTAAGTTTAAAATCAAAAATATCAATATTTCCTTTAATTCTTTCAGGATGTGTTGATTTAGGCAATACGATCAATCCATCTTGGGTTTCAAATCTTAATAAAATTTGACCAGCATTCTTATGATACTTTTTCGCAAGTTCAACCACTAGTTCATTACCTAATAATTCTTCATTTCCATGACCTAATGGATAATAACATTCTAATTTTACATTATCTTCATCTAAAATACGACGAAGTTCTCTTTGCTGACAAAAAGGATTGCATTCTACTTGGTTTACTGCTGGTTTTGTCGCAAATTGAGGAACAAATTGATTCCAAATCTTTGGTGTCATGTTGCTGACACCAATGGAGCGAATCTTTCCTTCTGCTTTAGCTTCTTCCATTGCTTTCCATGCACCGCAAACATCACCATAAGGCTGATGAATTAAATAAAGATCGATATACCCTAGATCTAATTTTCTTAATGAACGGGCAATTCCTACTTTAGCTTGTTCGTAACCATGATCTTGTAGCCATAATTTACTTGTAATATAAATTTCTTCTCTGGGAATGCCACTATCTCTAACAGCTCTGCCAACATCTTCTTCATTGAAATAAGCTGCCGCCGTATCGATATGGCGATAGCCTGCATTTAAAGCTTCTAACACTGCTGTATAAGTTGCCCCGTCTCCCGGAATCATGAAGACACCAAAACCGACGGATGGAATTTGATTGCCATCATTTAATATGATTTTATCCATAATACTCCTCCTATCAATCATGAATTTTTACTGAGTGAATCATTTTCACAAAATTTGGATCATAATGATCAACAATATCACTTTTTCCTAAATCTAACTTTTCAATTTCTTTCATATCAGCTTCATCTAATTTAAAATCCCATATATTTATATTTTGTTTGATTCTTTCATAATGAACTGATTTCGGAATAACAACAACACCACGATCAATATTCCAACGAAGTGCGACCTGTGCTGCTGTTTTATCATATTTTTTACCAATCTCGCTTAAAACGGGATGTGAGAAAATCCCATGTTTACCTTCCGCAAAAGGTCCCCATGCTTCACAAATGACTCCATATTCTTTTGCAGTTTCTAAGGCCAAAGGCTGTTGGAAGAAAGGATGTAATTCAATTTGATTCACTGCCGGTAAAATATCTACTGTTTCACAAATATCCGCTAAAACATGAGGATAACAATTACATACACCAATTGCTTTTAATTTTCCGGATCTATAATTTTCTTCCATTACCTTATAAGCACCCATATAATCTCCCATTGGCTGATGGAATAAATATAAATCAATATAGTCCAATCCTAATAAAGCTAAAGAACGATCAATAGCTTTTTGCGCATTGTTGTAATCCTGAACCCATAATTTTGTTGTAATGAATAAATCTTCTCGAGTAACAATTCCTTCATCGATCGCTTTATGGACAGCCTTGCCAACCGCTTCTTCATTCATATAAGCCGCTGCTGTATCAATCAATCTATATCCTAATGATATCGCATCATAAACTGCTTGTTCACATTCTTTAGGATCAGCTACCTGATAAACCCCAAAACCTTCCATAGGCATCTTATTTCCATTGTTTAAAATTATATAATCCATATATTATTTCTCCTTCTTATACTTTTCCAATATTGGTTCCAAACAATATAAACAATAATCATCAATGCTTTCAATCAAAGACCTCTGTTCACCTTTATTCATGCACCATGTTACAACAGCACCATAATAGCTGTCTATAATACAATTGGACAATTGGTCAACGGGTGTCTTTTCAATGAGCTCTTTTCGCTCTACAGCCTGATTTAGAAGACTAATAACCGTTTCTCTATCAAACTGATATTTACGAATACCTGATTTTTCTTCCTCTAAAGGAGCAGATACACTCTTGATCCATTGCTGAGCTACTTGCAATGTTCCTTTTTCAATAATAGCTACTGATTTTTTTAAGAACTCGCTCAATCGAGAATAAACATCTTGTGAAGAATGAACAATGGCATTTTTAACCACACTATACTCCAATAAAGCAATTTCTGATACAACATCTTCTTTTCGTTTAAAATGGGTGTAAAAGCTTCCTTTTGCCACCCCTGCTCGAGTCGTGATTTCTTCGATATTCATCTCTTCCACACTTTTTTCTTCCATGAGCTCTTTAACTGCCTGCACAATTTTGTGTTTTGTTTCTAAAGCTGCTTCCTGTCTTTTTCCCATATGTCCTCCTTCGCCCATATCATATCATTTTCAATGAATATAGTCAATGAATAAAGTCAATAAAATTTAAGACAAGATAAAAAAAATTTTTTTACTGCTATTAAAATGATTATGAAAAGTTGGACAGAAACAAAAATCACAAGATTGCTGAAAAGAAAAAGGAACTACCTAAAAGTAATTCCTATTCATAAACCTAATAACCAATCAATAACATTAATGACCTTAATTCCGTCATAATTTCCTAATGTAAAGCGATCCAAGGTTAAGATAATTTTTTCATAATTATCTTGAATTTGTTTTAGTGGTTTGATTTCTCGATTAAAGGTACTTTCTTCTACCATAGAAGCAGTTACTTGAAAATATGTATATACACCATCTCTTTTCACAATAAAATCAACTTCTGCATTTCCGCTCCTGCCAACATTTATGATATATTTTCTTCTAAGCAATTCTAAATATACGATGTTTTCAATGGTGAATCCTAAATCATAAGTTTGTTTTGGCAATATAAAATTCCGGATACCCATATCGACAATATAGTACTTTTTATTCGATTTCAAAAGTTCCTTACCTGCAATATCCATGGCTTCAATTGGATAATAAAGATATGCTTCACATAACGCATCTACATAACCACTTACAGTATTAGGTGATATTTTACGCTCATTTGATTTAAAGTAGTTCGCAATACTACGAATAGATATCGGACTGCCGATAACGCTTGATAGATATTTAGAGATTGACTTTAGCAATGCGACATCTGTTACACTTTTAGGGTTGACTTCGTAATTTTTTCTATTGATTCTTTCTTCAATATCTTTAACCAAAACAGTATTATAAATACCTTCCATATACATATTTATTTGTTCTTCTCGTAATTGATATTGATGTATATATGGAAAACCACCGATTTTCATATAATTTTGAAAAGCCGTTTCTTTGTCTTCATTTATCGTTGAATAATATTCTTTAAAAGATAAAGGTAAGACAGATATTTCAATATATCTCCCACTTAAAGAAGTAGCTAACTGTCCTGAAAAAATATAAGAATTAGATCCGGTAATATAAATATCAATGTTTTCTTTTACGTGCAGACTATCGACTACTTTCTCATAAAAAGGAACATTTTGAATTTCATCAAGAAAAATATACATCCTTTTATTTTCAACGAATCGCTCTTTGATATATTGATACAATTTTTTGTAATCTAGTAATTCCTCATATTCCATTTCTTCGAAGTTAATAGAAATTATTTGGTTTTGATCTATTCCATTTTGCATTAAATATTGTTGGAACAACTTCAAAATTGTACTTTTACCACTACGACGGATTCCGGTAAGTACCTTAATGATATTTTGATCTTTCCATAATAATAACTGATCTAAATAATCTTTTCTTTCAACCATATATACCCCTCATTCTGTGTTCTGATTTTAGCACATATCAATTAAATAATCAATAAGTGTTCAATTTATAGAACAATATTTTGATATATTTAAAATTCGTTCAAGTTATTGATCATGATAATTGCAGAAACATATACATTAAGTAAATTGATAAATCATAGAAGTCTTTTTTAAATATTTGATGATTTCTTTAACATCAAAATATAATTAAATACGAAGTTCTTACCAAAAAACTATTTAAATATTTACATATATTATACAACATGACAATATTGTTTTTACGACAATAAACTATTATAAAATTGTAAATTAACTTGATTAGGGGAGGGGAAGACTTGATGAAACCAAAGAAAGTAAGAAGAATCTATAATGTTGCTGTTTTAGTGGGATTGGGAATCGTTCTTGCATCTTATATTCCCTCAGTATTGGAAATAGTAATTGGATCTTATGATCCCTTTTTAAATTCAATTCATACGACAATGATTCATATAGCAGCCATTCTGGCCATCGGTGTCCTTGTGTTTGGATTTATTTTTTTGCGATGTCCACACTGTAAAAGACTATTAAATTTTAAATGGTCATCGCAAGGTATTTGTCATAAATGTGGGGCACGACTTGATGATGATTAGATGATTATAATTTGAAATCAGAGGAAAAAAACTATAGAATATTATTTCCGCAAGTCAATCTAAAATATTATTTAAATAAAGATATATTCACTTTTATATAAAAAGAGGGCATCTCAAACCCTCTTTCTTGATAATATTTATTATCTTGGCACGTATCCAAATGGGATGTCTAATGCATCTTTATATCCCGGTTCAGCCTTCACAACTGAAGCAATCAGGTTGACATTAGGGGCTGCACTTGTTAAGAATGGTTCCTCGTGATCAAAGAGGCCATCGATCTTGACAGTTACATTCGGTCTTCCTTTAATTTCAATTCGCTGTTCAATTGGATAATCATCAAGGATCGTATCAATTGCTTTATGAAGGAAATGGAAGCCTGTTACTTCTTTACCATCTTTCTTACAGCTCATTAATAACATGTGGGCTCCGATCGTTCCCGGTTTAATGACACCAAATTGCGAATTTGTTTCTTTATCAGCTAATATCGTTTCACTTGTGCAAACAAATTCATCATATTCTAATCCTAAGCGTTCAGCAATTTCGATGACTGTAGGAGCATAGTATGTAAATACGATGTTGGTAATGGCACTGATGTCTACACCTTCAGGATCTTTTCCAAAGCCAAACACAAAAGCCCAAGGTGCTTTGTTATTCTCATCGTTTTCTCCACCATAGACAACGACTGATTCGATTTCTCTATTTAATGTTCCTAATACAGTCGGTAAATAAGGGGTATATAATCCCGGATAGATTCCCTGCTGTGTAAAGGTAACACCATTTTC
The DNA here is from genome assembly GCF_944327115.1 of uncultured Traorella sp. Taxonomy (GTDB): domain Bacteria; phylum Bacillota_I; class Bacilli_A; order Erysipelotrichales; family Erysipelotrichaceae; genus Traorella. The sequence goes on along the minus strand of NZ_CALVGS010000029.1, from coordinate 12,388 downwards.
CTTAGCTGTTTTATCAATTCTTTCATAATATTCCGGTGCATTGATCTTAGAGAAGAAAATTGGCAAAGTCGTTAAAACATTTTTCTTATGACTTAATGCAAGACAGATATCATCTACATTGCCTGTTACTCCCGTTCGGGAAATATTTCCTTTGTCCCATTTTGTTGGACAATAGTACATCACAACATCAGCATCCAGTGATAATACTTCTTCTACATTATTACTTACGATGACCCCTGTTTCCTTGAGGCCTGCCAGCGTTCCGGCATCCTGTCCAACTTTTTTAGGGTCTACATCAATGACGCCAGCCAACTCTAACTGTTCTCTTTGATCAATGATCTTAAGGGCTGATTTTCCGACCATTCCAAACCCCCAGATAATTACTTTATATGTTTCCATTTTGAGTACCTCCTATATATTTATAGCACTTTTTATTATTTTTTCAACTAATTGATATGTATTTAATATATAAAGGAATTGACATGATTTTTTCTAATCAGATAAATCAAAAACTTTCAAATTTTATATGAATGATTCGTAAAAACTTTATGAGCAGATTGACATGTAATTTCTTTTCAGATAGAATCAAATCATAGAGATATCAGAGCTTTTTAGGAGGATATTATGAAATTGAAAAAAAGAATCTTGAATCTATTTTTGGCGATAATGCTCGTGTTTAATTTTACTGCACTGAGTGTTTTTGCCGCTGATCCATCTTCTACGGATATTGTCAATATTCCGGATACTAAATTAAAGGAATTGTTAAACATCAAAATTGATAATAAACGGCCGGTTGATTCAGATATTACGGTAGAAGAAATGGAAAAAGTTGAAAGCCTGTACATTTATTCTGGCAGCCAGGTTGAGAGTTTAGAGGGTCTTCATTACGCTGTCAACCTTAAAAAGTTAGACGTAAACGGAAGTGTGACTCATTTAGATGAATTGACAAATTTAAAAAATCTGGAATCACTTACTATTGATGATAATGATAATTTAACCGACCTATCAATATTAGGAGAAAAGCCTCTTCTTAAAGAGCTTGATATTCATTATTCCGCAAATCTCACTTCTTTAGATGGATTATCTGCGAAAAACTTTCCAGTTTTGACAGAATTGAATGCATCCAGATGCTATGCATTAAATGATATTTCTGCGTTAAGTAACTTCGAATTAAAAAATCTTGCAGTTTTAGATCTCGAAAGTTCAGATAAGATTGGAGATATTTCTCCATTAAAAGGATATACTTCGTTAGTGGATTTGGATCTTGAAAAGATAGAAATTACAGATGAAAATCGTTCTGATTATAAGGATACGATTTCTTCACTTGTGAATCTGACAGAATTGCATTTGCCTTATTGTGAGATTACAGATGAGGATACGGAGATGTTTTCTACATTGACAAAGCTTGAAACGCTTGTCTTAAATATGAATAATCTTACGAAGACAGATTTTTGTGATCAGCTTCCATTAAATATTAAAACATTCGGTTTGCTAGGGAATGAAATTAAAAATATGGATAATCTGGCAAGACTGACAAATCTGGAAGTTTTAGGATTAGGTGATAATCAGGTAACAGATTTTTCTTTCATTCAAAATCTAACTGTTTTGACTAATGGCAGTATAAGACATGCGGAAGGAACTGAAAGTTTTCCATTTATAGAAGATTATTATTGTGGAACTTCTAAAAATCCTATTGAAATCAAAGATAATAAAATCGTAATTGATAATCCTTATAAAGATATTAACGGAAATCCAATATCTTTTGAAAATGCACAGATTTTTGAAGATGAAACAGCAGTTGCAAGTTATGATCCAACGACAAATCAAATTACGATTAGTAACATTAGTGATGCTTTGATCGTTGTTAAAGCAAAATATGACCTTCCATTGCCAAGTGGTGATGTGAAAGTTGGACAGGTAACATTGCGTGTGTATGTCAAAATGAATGAAGAGTATACCATTCAGTATGACTGGCAGCAAGAAGCACCAGAGGGTGTATCTTTGCCAACAGATTCAACGGCATATAATAGCCTTGATGAAGCCAAAGCAGCTATTGATACGACTTTTACTGATACTACAGTTATTGAGGGTAATAAAGATGGTAAAGAAGGAATCTGGACATTCTCTGGATGGCAGATCAGTGTTGTAGATCATGTGGTATATGCTCGTGGTCAGTGGACTTTTGAAGAACATCAGCATGAATGGGGAACGCCGGTGTATGAGTGGTCAGAAGATGGTAAGACAGTTACGGCAACACGCATTTGTTTAGATGATGAAAATCATATAGAAACTGAAACAGTTGAAGCAGTCAGTGAAATTACGACACCAGCAACTTGTACAGCAAAAGGAAAGACGACCTATACAGCTATATTTACAAATGACTGGGCAGAAAAACAGACAAGAGTTTTAGAAAATGTTGACATCTTACCTCATCCATATGGAACAGCATGGATGTCTGATGATATAAATCATTGGCATGAGTGCACAGAATGTAAAACGAAGACAGATGTGACAGCACATACATATGTATGGGTCATTGATAAAGAAGCAACAGAAACAGAAGCTGGCTATAAGCATCAGGAATGCAGCGTATGTGGACATCAAAAAAATGCGGTGGAAATACCAAAAGTGAATGTACCTCAGACACCGCAGACCAATGATACTGCCAATATCAGTTTTTATTTCTTATCAGGAATTATGGCTCTCATGGCAGGATTTATTCTTAGCGAAAGAAGAAAGAAAAGTTATTTAAAATAATCGAGTAAGAAGCATGGTGTTGAAAGCCATGCTTTTTATAAGAGTTTATCAATAATGTTCTTTTCTTGAATATTTTGATTGAAATTGTTATATTTATAATATTTAAAGGAGGCAAAGAGATGGGCATTTATCGTCTGGCAATTTGTGAAGATGATGACAGTATTCGTAAAGAGCTTTGCTCGCTTTGTCATGAAATCTTAATAGATAAAGAGATTGAACATGAAATTCAGGATTTTTCTTCAGCAATTGATCTTGAAAAGAAATTAATAGCAGAAAGTCATCCTTTTGATTTACTGCTGTTAGATATTCAGATGGAAGGCATGACCGGCATGGAATTAGCCCGTACATTAAGAAAACGTGGAGATCGTGTCAGTGTGATCTTTGTAAGCGGATGTGAAGATTATCTTGTTGAAGGCTATGAAGTACAGCCGGTTCATTTTTTATTAAAACCAATACGCAGAGATGCTTTGGAAAATGCATTGCGAGTAGATTGGGAGCTCAATCATAAACCTAAATCAATTTTACTGCGTGTGGGAAGCAAAAATGTTTCGATACTTTTGAATCAGATTTGTTATATAGAAAGTTATAATCATGATATTATCGTGCATCTGGAGAAAAATGAGGAAAAAACATTTTCGTTTTCGTTGAGCCGTTTAGAAAATCAGCTGCCATCCGATCAGTTTTGCCGCTGTCATAACAGCTATTTAGTGAATCTTACTTATGTAGAAGAAATCACCCGATCATCACTTACGCTTCGTGGAGGAAGTAAGATTCCGATTGGACGAACCTACTATAAGACGCTTCAGCAAGCTTTTATTCAATATATGAATAAATAAGAAAACAATGATCGAAATGTGATCATTGTTTTTTAATGCTTTGGCAGCTGCAGGGCTGTTTGTATTGTAAAGACACCATTATTGGTATAAGAGATATCAAGCATACTGTGATATTTCTCTGCGATGGCAGACATCTGTGTCAGTCCAAAGCCATGGAAATGCGTATCGCTTTTTGTCGTCTGTGGGAGTCCGTTCTCACCTTCATTGATCTGATGATCAAAGCTGTTTTCACATTTAATGGCTAGAAAACCGTTTTTGTATTCTGCTTTGAAATAAATGAAACGCTTTTGTGATTCACCAAGATGATTTGTTGCTTCTAAGGCATTATCCAGCATGTTCATTAAAAGTGTACAGAGATCATTATCTGAAATTGGCAGCTCTTTTGGAAGATGGGCATGAGCATCAAAGAGAGTCTTTTGTTCCATGGCCCGTGCTGCCGCATCTTGTAAGATGATATTAACAGTGATATTGTCAGAGAAAACAGTTTGTATCTGATTTGAGGTTTGTTGTTTCAATGATTCAAGCAATGTATCTAATCCTTCATAATCCTTTTGATGAATTAAAGCTTCCAGTACGGTCAATTGATGGCGCATTTCGTGACGTATGGATGCCGTTTGTCGAATTTTTGATTCCATGTTGTGATAATCATTCATGATCAGTTGGTTTTTCAACGTGAGCATTTGGGTATGGGCATGCTGTTGGGCAATGGATTGCATGAGCCAATAAGCAGAAATCATGGCACAGATAATAGCCAGCCATAATGTTAGCCAGTACAGAAGACCATCATAGTAACCATATGTAAGCAGGCCTTTAATAGCACCATTCAAATAATCAGCAAGATAACCTCCAGTCATGGCAGAGAAGAAATAGGCGACAATCAGGACAATGCTGCTGCATATCGCAGCTTTTCCTAAAAAGGTCCAGAAATTACGGCGATGATTCATGGCGATATAGATCATTAATGCACAGGGTGACAGCCATGAAAACTCAGCTCGTCCAAAAAAGCTGACAGCTTCTTGCGGAAGAAAGTAATAACCACAGCTTTGTATCAGACGATAGGCACATAAGCCTACTAAAGCAATGGAAAGAGGCAGCAGGCTCCATTCGATCTGTTTGCGTAAAACACTTAGTATAAATAATCCGAATACCAATAATAAAGCCATGGCAGAAAAGCCGGCAGGAATACCGTAAAGGTTAGCATAGGACATCGATTGGGTGTCGTTATAGCCTTCAGGGATGAATCGCAGCATCGGCGGAAACATCACATTTGTATTATCTAAGATCTTACAGGTCATGACGAGCTCACCGCTGACTTCATCATTGAGGGGAATCTGTGCGGAAGACATGGAATATATCGAAGAGGGAAGTATTGCCGAAGATTGATAGATTTCTTTTCCATTGAGGGATAAAGTTAACTGCAAACCATTTGTTTCAAATAAAAGGGAGCCGTTTCCTAAATTTTCAGGAAGCGAAGCGGTAAAACGATATGTTCCTTTCTGTTCAGAATTTGTCGAATATTCGTCAATGATAAAAGGTTTTTCTTCACCATTTTCCAAGATTTGCATGGAAGTTTGCCAGTCAATATAAATGATTTCTTGCTTTGTTACGGTGAATAGGTGCAGAAACCAGAAAACAGCAATACATAGTAATAGAAACATCAGGCCATATATCCATTTTAATACTTTTTCCATCCTATTCTCCTCCATACAATATCTTACTTTTTTATTTATTTTACTTGAGTGTCATCTGTTTTACAAGCATAAAGAAAATCTTTCGTAAACGGTTACGATTAAAGCGTAAACAACTACACAATATTTGCGAAAAAAGTATTACAATAAAATCAGAGATATGTTGCTTTTTTATGAAAATTAAATAAATATAAGGAGGGATATCATGTCTGAAAAACAAGGCATCGTTCTGACGAAGAAAAAAGCGATTGCTCTTGCTGCGATAGCTTTATTATTGGTCATTGGCGGTGTAATGCTGGGAATGCAGCTTGTCAATCAAAATGAACCGTCGATAAGTGCAGTTACGCCTGACCTGGATGAAAATGCACTAGATTGGGAAGGGGAAATTCCAATCGAACAAGGTGACAAAGAGCAGGGAGGAATTGCGATTCCGGGTTATAAGGTCATTGGATTAAAAGCAGATCAGCGGGAGCAACAGGTGAATTTCTATAATCCACAAGTCAATGACTGTTATTTTGTAATCAGTTTATTGTTGGAAGATGGTACGGAGCTTTGGAAGTCAAAACTGATTGCCCCGGGTAAGGGATTATATGAAATTGAATTAAATCAGACACTTCCTGCTGGTACTTATGAAAATAGTATCTTGAAATATGAATGCTTTGCAATGGATGATAACTTAAGTGAGTTAAATGGCGGTGAAGTTCAACTGACATTGGAGGTAGTATGACGATGAAAAAGAGATTTCGAAAAATTTCATTGCTTTTGGTGTTTACATTATGGGTGACCTGTTTACCGACAGCAACCATGGATGTAGAAGCTGCACAAACAATCACCGTAAATGAGGATCAAACGATTGAGAACCAGACGATCACGGGTGATGAAGGAAGTGCGGCAGTGATTGTGAAATCCGGAAAGACACTGACTTTGAAAAATGTGACGATCAATGCGGCACAGGGACAATCGGCGATTTATATAGAAGGCAGCGGGACGCTTGTCATTGAAGGGATTGTTAACGTAAATGGTGGTGATGGCTATGTAAGCTTTTCCTCTAACGTATATACATCTTATAGCGGTGGTGCAGGTATTGAAGTACCGAGTGGCTCTGCGGTGACGATTAAGGGCAGTGGTACGCTGAATGTGACCGGTGGTAATGCTTCAGATGGTACACCGGGTACTATGCCGTCAGAACCCGGATCCAAAGATTATGGCTCTATTGGAAAAGGTGGCGGAGGTGCCGGCGCTGGTATCGGTAGTCGTGGTGCATCTACATCCGGTTCCACACCGCAGGCAGGTACGATCACGATCAATGATGATAATCTTCGCATCGTAGCAAAAGGTGGCGAAGGCGGTATTGGTGGAAGTGGATCCGATGGCGGCCGTTATTCACAGTTATTTTATGATGAAAAGAATATTTCGGTCCCGATATTATGGTACTCTACGGATGTTTATGCAACACGCCAAGGCGGCTATGGCGGAAATGGCGGCGGGGGCGGAGGTTATCCTGCCGCAGGTATCGGTTCCGGCGGTGCTGCTGGTGGAGATGGTGGTGCCGGTGGTATTCCTGCCCAAGATTATGGAGAAGGGATGGCTATCTTTAACGGCTTTGCCTATATAGTTGACGAAGATGTTCTTATCGCTGCCGGTGGCGGAGGAGGCGGAGGCGGCCAAGGTTATGTCAGTGGAGGCGGCGGAGGTGCCGGTGAAACCCATGTTGCGGAAATCTCTGTACGTGCCGGCGGCGGTTCGGTAAGTGAAGTTTACCATCCAAATCGAGAACCTTTAGTTACCTATGGAACTGGTGGAGCCAGTGGTAATGCCGCTACTGATCCGTCAGATGAGCCAGCTTTTAATGGTGTAACCGGAACAAATGCCAAAGGGGGAACCGCCGGTATTGGCAGTACCTCACCCGGCAATGGAGGAGTGGCAGGTATCGGTCAGGATTCCGAACGAAAAGCATCTTCCGGAAACAATGGCAAGGTGGCCGGAAACAAAGGTAACGGCGGTACGGTCATCTTATCGGGTGGTATCGTTACTGCTAAAGGCGGCGAAGGTGCACAGGATATCGGCTCCGGTGGTGGTAACGGTGCAAACAGCGGGACCTTACGTATAACCGGCGGTCAGTTGTATGTAGAAAAAACGAATAACATCGTTCAGCCGGTCAATGCCAAAGGAAAGAAGCTTTACGGCGCTATCATTTATCCAAGCATTACAACAGGTTTGAGTAACAGTATGACTACGGACGTTACCATCAACGGTTCCACACAGACCATGCGTTTTGGTGATGCATCCAACGGACACATGTGTGTATGGCTGGAAGAATCCAATGATCCTTATAATATCACTGTATCCTATCCTACTACGACGGAATTTATAGTGACGGTAAAAAATGGTACGGTCGATGTCAAAAACCCGACAGTAGTTGTCAATCAGATCAATATTTATAATACGACTCTTGTCATTTGGGGAAATCAATGGTTTACGATTGGAACGAGTGTAACCCAAGCTTATAATAGGGATGTTTTTGCGAGTGAAGGTATTGATATTTTCGCTTATACCGGAACGACCGGGCCATCGAGGGGAAATATTACCGAAAATACAACCTTTGAATTATACTGCTATGACCCGAGTGCAAATCAATATCCCCCTGTTTATGAGTATTATACTTATGAGGGAGGCGTTCTTCTTGCCTCCGATGGCCGGGATTACAATTTTATTATAGATCAATCTACTTATATAAGAGATATGTATCTCGGACATGCCAATGACTTTTCAGGGGGCACGGTAACGATCGAAACACTGGGAAGTGCGACCATTAAAGCAATGAGCATGATGAATAATAATGGAATGACCATTGAATTTACAGGAAATGAAAACAGTTCCCTGACGATCGGTGATTATGCCGGAACAAGCTGGGAATGGGATGAACCTTCCCCGATAACAAATGCAAGTGGTTCAAAATTATTTGGTACAATAACCACAAGATATCCGGTTGCGGGTGCTGTCTACAACAATGAATACTCTCTCAGTAAGCAAGAAGGTACAAACAGTGATGCTGATATTATGATGAATAGCGAAGGAAAGGTTACCATCAATAGAATCGTTTCGGGATTCAAAAGAGGAAGCGGAGCATTTAGTGGTACGCCTCAGATTGAAGTAAATAAGGGTCGTCTTGCGATCAGCAGCATGACTTTCGATCAGACCTATTATGATTCTGGTAAATCAGCAGGTGAATCAGGTGATTTGATAGCAAAAGGTGGTACCTTCATAAAAAGCGGAGATGCTTATACAAAAGCTCCAACAACTTTGCAGAATATTACTTCCGGCACAGTGAAGGTTAGTGCAGGTGCTTCCGTCCTGTCTGCTGATGTACAGCTCGATGAACAACTCACTAGCAGCAGCACTGCACGAGTCATATCCATCAGCGGATTACCAGCAAACCAGCATTTGACAAAGATTGCTAAATCGAGCGATCCTAATGTAGGATTGGGTGATTTTAGTAATGCGGATATATGGACGGATGGCAATGGTACTTATACAACGGTAGTGACTCCTTCAGATGCAGGAAAGAAATTATATTTTGAGGATGCCAATGGAAATCCATATTATTACTATGTAGATAAAGATTTGGATGGTTCAATGTCATTCAAGCAAAATAGCTTCCCTCAAATTTCAGAAACTTTCCCAAGCAATGCAACAGCCAACAGCCATATAGATATTTATGAAAAATTCTGGGTATATGATGATAATATTTATATATTTAATTACGTAGGTAATGCGTCAAGGAATGAAATTAATGCTACCTCTACTCCAATTCCTTCGATTACGTTGCATGATCAGATAAGTATTTTGATTAATACAGGAGATTCTGCAGATGCATCAGGCGCTAAGTTTATCGAAGGAAGCGATAAGACTATCGATGGGGATGGAAGCCTTACTTTACAGGGTTATGGCATTTCGACAGAAAACATTCATATTAAAACCAATTCTGTCATGATACGTAATGGTGTCTATACGTTAGAAACATTGGACTGTAACAATATCGTTATTGGTTATGCATCGGTTAAAATGGCGGATGGACAGCCAATTATTGGTGCCGTTAATGAAAAAGGTATTGAAGTATATCAGGCAACCGTAAATAGTGCAGATGCTAAATATCTGAAAGTTAATGGAAATGCAGAAAGTGTCATGGCTTATGGTGGCAGAATTAAGCATCCGGATGATAATAATTATTATATATATATTCAAAAAGATACATCATATTTAGGGCCACAAATAAGTGACCTAACTGCCGCCGGTATTCAGGTATACCTGGTAACTTTCCATGAAGACAATCAGATAATGGATACCAAGACTGCGGTAAATGCTGGTTATAATGTATATCTTGATTTAAATGAAGGAAATTTAGAGATACTAAATATTACTGTGAATTCTAGAGATCAAAAAATGTATTATTTTTATGGAGATAGCTTTTATGTCAAACAAGATTATCAGGATCTATCAAAAAATGGTTTTGAAATAAAAAACAACGTTACGACTGGTAATCGTATCATCGTCAATACAGATGTACCAGTAAACATATTTTTAAATAATACCACTATCACTTCGGATCTCAGTTGTATCGATCTTGGTGAAAATGCGAATGTTACACTGGTGTTGCGTGGAACGAATAAGCTTACTTCGAAAAATGAAGCGGCCATTCATGTACCGGAAAGTGCATCGCTGAAAATTGAAACATATGTGGACAGCGAAGAAGGACCGGAAGATAGTACATTGAATGCGACTGGCGGGCAATATGCGGCAGCAATCGGCGGTAATCAAAATGAAGTCAGTGGAAACATTGAACTGCAAAGCGGTACGTTCAATTTGATGGGCAACGACAATGTGGCTGTTGGTAGTGGCACTGGTGCCCAAACGCAGGAAAATAGCATCAAAATAGAAACAGCAACCGTTCAGGCAAATAACAGCAGTGGTGGCAGTGGTTTTGGTACAAATCCGATCAATGAAAACAATGAAACATTGAGTCGTGTGATATTGCCAACAAGTTCTACAGAAGCTACAATCGGTGGTACAGAAGTGAGTATCATAAATGATAATTATGAAGAAATGAGTTATGTGTATATCCCAGAAAAAGAATCTACGATCATTACGGTGGATGAAAAAGAGTATCTGGTACAGCCGTTAAATCTAAAAAATGTAGAAAATGGACAAGTACAAATCTATCAAAATGTCGGTGATAAGACAGTGCAGGTACAAAATGGCGATTTGATTTTAGAAGGAAGTGTGCTGACAGTCAATGTATTACCAAATGACGGTTATGGAATGGAAGGTGGATTAAGTCAGGGTACATATGTGGTGAAGAAGTATGATGATGGACTGTATTTAGTATCGACTAAAACATTCTCTGACCAGTTGGTGATCAATGATGCTTGGACACCGCAGAATTCAACAGCAGCATCCATACAGACAGCCGGTGCGGTGCGAATGATGAGAGAATCATTAGCGTCTAACACACTTGCAGCTCGATCAACGAGCAGCTTACAATCACTGAGTTTAACACTGGAAAATGATGAAAATGTCTTGCAGGTTGCCAGTGATTTGGAAAAAGGCAAAGCATCAGCTACATTGACAGCTTCCGGCAGTGGTGTGACAGCAGAACTGATCGTGGGCAATACTACGTTAGCAAGTTGGAAATTGACGGATACAGTAAACACGTACACTCATCAATGGAATGGAAATGACGGAGATACTGTATCGATTCGCTTTAAGGGTACTGGAAATGTTGTGGTATCAGGTGTGATGGCCGCCAATGAACTGCCAATCACTCAATTGTATTCAACGTTTGTTGAAACATATACGGTTACATGGGGTGAATTAAATAATGTCGGTGAAGATGGTCATCTATTGTTTAGCGTAGAACTTCAGGATAAGGATGGAAATACAGTTATTGATCGCAATCCGGCGAGTGAAGGTATCCAGGTAGCTAAAGGTTCAACCGTGGTGCTCGTCTTCCTTGGCAATCAGTCAGATAGCATCTTGGATGGTTTTGATATAACGTGGGAAGATGGCACTAAGGAAACGCTGAATCAGAATTGCTCAGAGATCAAGCTAACACAGGATGTTACGATAGATGTCCGTTCACATCTGGCGCCTGAATATATTGTTGAGATTCCAAAAGAAGTAACAATTGTTGAAAGTGAGGATGAAAAAACAGAAATTGAGATTACTGCATCCAATATCAAGAATATGCTGGAAGGTGATTCACTGAATGTATTGATTAGCGGACTGGATGAAGAAGGCAATGCCGTATTGACAAGACAATATGCGACAGATACGCTTTTGGTTCCTGTACAGGATGCACAGGGCAATGCCATTGGTAATAATGGTGTGGTTGCTACCTTTGAAGATAATGCATTGGAACCGACAGCAGGCGGTAAGATCGTGTTTGGTGAATTGAAAGGTGATAAGAAAGCAGGTACATATACGGGTAAACTGACCTTTACGTTCTCGTATAAGAGTATCCTGGAGGAGGGAGCAGAATGAAAAAGTTGATGATGGCAGGTATCGTTTGTGCCCTATTTACATCGATATCCTTTCCAATATTAGCGAATGATAATGAAGATAATCCTAATCTGAATGAAACGGTATTGAATTATTATCAGAAAGCAAATTATGTTGTATATATTCCTCAGAAAGCGGCCATTACTTTTGATACTGAAGTCAATTCAATCGGTGAGCTTAAATATTTAGAAGGTAATTTAGAACCGGATGCCTATGTTACGGTTTCACTGGAAAAGCAATCGCCATTGAAGGATGAAGGAGTAGATGCGATTCCTTATACAGTTTACAGTGGCGAAGAGGTTTTTGAAAGTGTTATCTATGATGGACAGACAGCAATCGGAACGAGTACACCGCTGGCTGTTCATATCACAAAAAAGGCATGGGAAGCGGCCGCAAGCGGTGATTATACTGCAACTCTGACCTTTCTGATCAGCTATACGAATCCGCATGAAGGAGAAGATAATGAATAGGTTCATAAGAAAAGGACTGGCCATCTTTCTGAGTGGTTGTGTATTTGCCCTCATGGTTTCACCGATATCAGCAAAAGAA
>NZ_CALVGS010000028.1 GCF_944327115.1 uncultured Traorella sp. | reverse complement strand
TTCTTTAGCACGAGGATCACGAGTAACGAATCCTGCAGCTTTTAATGCCGGTCTGTAATCAGCACTTGCCTGTAATAAAGCACGAGTGATACCATGACGCATAGCTCCAGCCTGTCCAGTATATCCTCCACCATACACGTTGATCTTCACATCAAACTGACCTAAAGTTTCAGTCAATTCAAGCGGTGAACGAACAACCATTCTTAAAGTTTCCAAAGGTAAATATTCTTCCAATGTTTTGCCGTTTACAACGATATTACCTTTGCCAGGAGTCATGTAGACACGAGCAACAGAAGTTTTACGACGTCCTGTACCGATGTAAGTTACGTTATTTTTCTTAGTAGCCATATCTCTTCCTCCTATCCTTTAATTTCCATCACAACTGGCTTCTGAGCAGCGTGTGGATGTTCTGCACCTGTGTAAACGAACAGGTGTCTTCTCTGCTGGTCACCTAAACGAGTGTGCGGCAACATACCCTGAATAGCTAATTCTACCCATTCAACGGTATATTTTTCCTTCATCGTACGAGCTGTACGAGTACGTAAACCTCCACGATACTGTGAGTGGTTATAGTATTTCTTTCCTTCCATGTCACCTGTCATGACGATCTTGTCAGCATTGATTACGATGACATAATCACCACAGTCAACATTTGGAGTGAAAGTTGGTTTGTGTTTACCATGCAACACTGCTGCTACCTGAGTAGCCAGACGACCTAATGTTTGTCCTGCACCGTCAACGACATACCATTGACGCTTTACTTCTGCAGGCTTAATAAATGTAGTTTGGCGCATATTTCAATTTCCTTTCGATTTTTAGTTTCCGGGGCTAAAAAACAAAAAGTGGCCTTCTTATATTTTACTTTAAAATAGCCCTATGTCAAGCACAAATTGACATTTTTAACCTTTTTAACCTATAAAAGCGATAAATCAATCATAATGTAAGAAATCGATGTCTTCAACGATTTCCATCTTCCAATCTTTTAGCTTATTGTAAGATAATTCATATAAGCTTGTATCTCTCAAATGCTTCGGAGAATGAGCATCAACACCAATGATGACCCGATTTCCGTATTGCGCAGCGATCTTCCAAAATTCGTCATGAGGATATTCCATAACACCTCTTGAAATAGAGCTTCTGAGTCCTGCCAAATTATATTCCATCAACACATCATGCTCCTTACAGTATGCACAGATACGATGACTGGCTTCTTCACATTTCTCATCCCAATGACGTGCGCGCATAAACAGATCAGGATGAGCTAAATAACAATAGATACCCGTATCTAACCCTTCCATCGTGCTCTCAACATATTTATCCAGCATCTTATCATCACGCGTACAAGCCCCATTATACATATGATATTCATCACTTTCATAATAATGATTGCCAAAGATCAAATAATCCAATTTATATTCTTTCGCCAACGATTTCAGCCAATCCATATATTTTGGATAATATTCACATTCCAACCCTATCTTTATTTCAATCTTATCCTTGTATTTCTCTTTCAAAGAAGAAATGCTCTGATAATAATCATCAAACTGTGATAATGGCATTCGCATATTTGCTACAAAATCACTGTCATACTTCCATGGCGTATGATCCGAAAATCCAAGCACCTCATAACCGGCCTCAATCGCCGCTAATACATATTCTTCATCTTTACCATTAGCATGCATACAGCGACTTGTATGCGTATGAAAATTCTTCACTCCAACACCTCCTAATAATTTACTTCCACCAAATATAAGCCACAGGCATCTGCTTTATAGCGACAGGCATGCTTATCACAGGCCTCCAGCATCCTTTTCACATCATCGGCATCAAGATGATGCAAGCCTGCTTCGATCATTGTCTGAGCCATCATCCTTACCTGATAGCGTAAAAAACCATCTCCTCTGAATACGATTCGAATACGGTCATCAAAAACATCTACCCTGCATTCACTGATCGTTCGCACACGGCTTTTTTCTTCATGAATCTTACTTGAAGTAAAGCTGGTAAAATCATGAGTGCCAATAAATACCCTGCCCGCTTTTTTCATCGCTTCTGTATCCAGTCGTCTTTTCTCTACACACATATAGTTTCGCACAAATGGATTCTCATCATCCAAAGAAATATAATAATCATAACGCTTGGACACACAAGAAAAACGAGCATGGAAATCATCTTTTTCCAAAGATACTTCACGTATGCGAATATCCTTTGGCAAAAGCCGGTTCAACTTATATTTCCACTTATCCATTTCCATTGTTTTCGTCGTTTCAAAATGAAAGACCTGACCCAAGGCATGCACCTGTGCATCCGTTCTTCCCGAAGCAACAATTTCAATACGTCCGCCACCATGAATCAGCGCTAAAGCATTTTCAATCTCCTGTTGAACAGTCTTTAAGCCCGGCTGAATCTGCCAGCCCTTATAATTTGTTCCATCGTAACTGACTACACATTTTATAACCATATCATGATTCCTATCGTTGACAGCAAGACAAGCATGCATACCGCAAGCATGACAAAATCACGTCCTACCATCTTCAGCTGACGGTAACGGGTACGTGGCCGGCTTGGAACATAGCCTCTTGCTTCCATCGCATTTGCCAGTTCTTCTGCTCTTTGATAGCTCGACACAAATAAAGGTACGATCAATGACAAGATTGCCATCACTTTTTCTTTCAGCTTCCCTTCCTGCAAATCAACACCACGGGAAGTCTGAGCCTTGATGATACGCTGTGTTTCCTCAATCAAAGTAGGAATGAAACGTAAAGCGATAGAAATGATCATCGCAATTTCATTCGCAGGAAAACCAATCCTTTTCAAAGGCTTCATCAGATCCTCCAATGCGATCGTCAGATCTGTTGGCTTGGTCGTAGCTGTCAGCAAGGTCGTTATCACGATCATCAAGACCAATCGGACCGCAATATATCCTGTCTGTGATAAAGCATTCCAATAAATCGTAAAATTGGAAATCGTAATCACCGGTTCCCCACTTTTTACAACAAACACATTAATGACAAGCAATACCGCAAGCATAAAAAACATTGGCTTCATGGCATTCCAGAAAAACCTTAAATTCAATTTAGACGCATAAATACCGATACAAATAATCAAAAAGATACCAATATATCCCATAAAACCACTTGGCATAAAAATCGCAATCATCAATAAAAACATAGCAACGATCTTAGCTCGAGGATCAAAGCGATGCATCAATGAATCAAGAGGTATATATCTTCCTAAGGTAAAGCTATTCATGATTCTTCACCTCTTTCACGATATCGGCCACACATTCTTCAATCGTAAAAACATCTTCACGGATATGAATTCCTCTTTCAGCACACATATCCTTTAAAAGCAGTATCTGCGGCGGATTGATATTCAGCTTCCTTAATAAATCACTGCTTCTGAAAAACTCCTTCACCGGACAATCTTTGATGATATGCCCATCGCTCATCACCAGAACACGATCACAATAATTCATCACATGTTCCATATCATGGGAAACAAGAATGACCGTTTTATGATATTCCTTATTTAATTTACGGAAAAGTTCCATCATATCCTTAGCTCCCTTAGGATCAAGTCCGGCAGTCGGTTCATCAAACACTAATACATTGGGATTCATCGCAAGAATTCCGGCAATCGCAATTCTTCTTTTTTCTCCTCCGGAGCATTCAAAAGGACTTTTCTCCAGATAACTTTCATCAAGCCCTACAATCTGAATCATTTCCCGGGCAATAGCTTCCGCTTCCTCTGCTTCTACACCAAAATTTTTAGGTCCAAAAGCAATATCCTTTAAAATCGTTTCCTCAAATAATTGATATTCCGGAAACTGAAACACTAAACCTACTTCCTTACGCAACGCCTTCAAACCTGTATTTTTCACATGAGCATAAATACACTTCCCATTGATCTCAAGTTCTCCTTCACTTGGCAGCAGCAACGCATTTAAATGCTGAACAAGCGTGCTTTTACCGCTCCCGGTTTCACCGATCAAGGCGCACATCTCACCATCTCCGATATGAAGGCTGATATCATGGATCGCAGTTTTTGCCAAGGATGTATCTGCATGATAAGCATGCGAAAGATTTCTTATCTCAATTGGCATAACTCATCCACCAGCCCTTCCAGTGTAATTGACTTCTTTAGTTCAATTCCCTGCTTTTTCAATTCATTGATAACTTTCAATGAAAAAGGAATATCCAGCTTTAAATCAATCAGTTCCTTCTCATGAAGCAACACATCTTTTGGCTTCCCTTCAAGCACAACCTTACCTTTATCCAAAACAATTACATAATCACTTTTCACAACTTCTTCAATATCATGGGTAATCGAAAGAATCGTCATTTGACTTTTCTCATTTAATTCATGAATCAATGCATTGATCTCTGCTTTACCTTTAGGGTCAAGCATACTGGTTGCCTCATCAAAAATAATGATCTCCGGATTCATAGCCAAAACACCCGCAATGGCCACACGCTGTTTCTGGCCCCCACTTAAAGACACAGGCTCACGATCCAAATAATTACTCATATTGACTCGTTTCGCATATTCCTGAATGATCGCATCCATCTTTTCGCTGGCAACCTGATGATTTTCCAGACCAAAAGCAATATCATCGGCAACAGTTGCCCCAATAAACTGATTATCAGGATTCTGAAAAACAATGCCGATTTTTTCACGGATATCATAGAGATTTTCTTCATTCAATAGTAATCCGTCAATCTTGATTTCACCGCTTTTCATTTCTAATAAGCCGATCATAAGCTTGGCAATGGTACTCTTACCGCTTCCGTTATGACCGATAATCGTGGTATAGCTTCCTTCTTCAACAGAAAAAGAAATGGAATCTACAGCATTAACAGTATCGTCATATGAAAATGTACAATCTTTTACTTCAATTTTTTTCATTTCTTCCTCCACAATAGCTTTATTATTATACTTTATCACAAGGACATTTGCAATTTGTTATGCTCTTAAATTACTATATAAAGCGGTTTCAAAGACATTTTCCCATTTCAATACGCACTTCTTTTTTCTCTATGTCTTCATTTGAATAACTGATCAGATCAAATCCAATCAATGTAAATCCATGTTTTTTATAAAAAGAAATGGCTTTATCATTACAGCTTTGTGTTTCTAAAACAATGGCCCGTACACCAAGCTCACCGGCTCTTTCTACTCCCTTATTCATAAGCTTTGAGCCAATACCCTGATGCCGCTTTGAATCACTTACCCAAATATTAGAAATACGCAAACGATGATTCCAGCTTTCCAGGCTGATTTCGATAAAACCAACCAGCTCATCAGCTTCTTTGATCATATAAAGCTCTGGATTTTCCAACCAATCCTCAAGCAAGGTACTTTTAAATTCTTTATGAACCTCATGTCCAAAAGGTTTACGTACAAAGCGTACACTGAAATCATCGACATAGGCTTCATAATAATATTCACTTGTATAATGAAATACAATTTCTTTCCCCTTGTATTCATCTGTCCCTTGAATAATTTCCATCATAACTCCTTCATATTTCTTTCACATATACCGGAAGCTCATTCAATGCATGGATATCCTCTCTTTTATGATATCCATGATGCAGATAAAATCTCTGAGCATCCGGATCACTTGTCAGCAATACTCGATGAATCTTTTGTTTTTTCAGATACTGCTCACAAGCTTCCAGCAAAGCACTTCCATACCCTTGATGCCGTTTATCATCACGCACCCAAAATTCACGAATAAAACCAACCTTTTCTTTAAAAAACCAGTTTGATAACATTTCTTCCTTAAATTGAATAAAACCAATTATCTTATCTTCTTTCTTTAAGACATAGGCAATATTATCACCGTCATCATTCATCTGTGCAAATAACGTATTCCAGTCATCTACATGAATTTCAAGTTCTTTAAAATATTGCGTAAAAGCATCACAAAAAAGCGGATCCGTAAAATCCTTTACTAAAATCAATTCCATTTTTTCCTCCTATCGCATCGTTTTAAACGGACACCGAGGAATTGAAACGATTATAAAAAAACAACTTCCCCGGTCTGATTTTCTACATATTTAAGCATAGTGACCACCTCGCCTTCACATATAATTCATTATAGCATCTTTTTACTTTACCGCACAAGAAAAGACCATCTCATCAAGAGAATGGTCTTTATTACATCATATATCCAAAACTTTTTCAATAATGATGACAGTCTTTATTTACTGTATCTTTTCTTTGAACGATAAACAAACGCTAATGCCAATGCACCGCCAGCCACAAGCATAAGAGAAATCCAAAGGATGATATTGCTGTTATCACTCGTATTTGGTGTTTCTGTATCTACGCTTGGTTTTTCATCAGCTGGTTTATTTGTTGTACCGGTAGCCGGAATTTCTACTGCTGCTTTCGCATGACCGCAAATCGTACATTCTTCATGTTTCAAACCTGCTTCTGTTTCAGTAGCTTCTTTATCAACGACCCATTCATATGTATGAGCAGCAACGTTTCCTTTTTCACCACACTTGCATTCCTGCCAATGATTTGTTTCATCATATTTCCAGTCACCTTCGTATTTATGAGGTTCGATTGTACAGCTTACACCTTTACTTTCAATCTCTTCTGAATTTAAGACAACATTGCCATCAGCTTTATGGGCTACTACCTTTACAGTATAAACACCGCTTTCAGTTACCTTAAGTGTATCCTTCTCTTCACCTGCTATCAGATTTCCATCCTTATACCAAGCATAAGTATAAGTAACATCTTTTTCTTCATGAGTTGCTGTTGCAGTTAAAGTTATTTCTTCTCCAACATGTACTGTCGTAGCATCTGCTTTAAGCGTTACTTGCGGAGCTGCAAATGTTGAAGCATCCACAAGCACATAAGTTTTACTTCCATCGTCATTTGTTGTTTCTTGAACGATCTTGCCTTCTACATTCGAAGTGATATGCAGTTCAACTCCCTTAGCAGTTGTTAAAACAACATTTTCATTCTCCAATGCTTCACTGTCTACTTCACTGTTACCCAGCACATAAATATTAACGATGCTCTCAACGTCACCCGTATTAGCTTTTAATGCGTCATTGATATTTCGATAATAAGAAGCATTGCCACCTTGATTAACCACTGCCAAGGCTGCATTTTCAGATACTGTTACGGTCGTGTTAGATTGAGAAGTGACAAAGCTGTTTACATCAGCATCCTGTGTCAATTCATGCTGATTTTCTCCACTTGCCATGATTACCTTTACACCGGCTCTTTCTTCTGCTGCCTCTAAGCTTCCGCCAGTTACAGCAACATTGACTTTCTGAGCATCTGTATTTTCTGTATTGTAAACCGTAACGGCATTACCTAATGTTCCCGTTAATGTTCCACCGGTAATGTTTACCGTAAGATCCGGACTAGTAATATACTGGCCGGCATTTGCACCATACATTTGAGCTGATGTCAAAATTGCTGATCCTTCAGCCTGTGATCCGCCACCATAAGGTTCGTCCTCAAGCCATGCACCTGTACCGATGATCGTTGCATTATCTTTTACCGTAATAGTTCCCATCTTCGCTTCGATACCTGTTCCGCCTCGAACAACTGCATTTCCGCCAATCGTTAATGCACCTTCCATTGGCCAATAGATACCTGTTGCTTCATCAATGCTTGTTAATGTACCGCCAGTAATCTCAGCACTACATAAAGCAGATTGCATATTGTTTCCTGATAATGCAAAACCATTTGTCGCAGAAATCGTACCACCGGTCATCGTCAAAGATGAATGCTTTGCAGTTGGAGTATTCTCTGATATATCATTAAATAGCATAACACCAAAAGCACCGCTAAGAGATGCATTTCCAGAAATCGTTACTGTACTTCCATATGCCCTCACAGCAGCATTCAATCCGTGAATCTGTGCATTTCCAGATATTTCTACGGTGCTCTCATACGCATAGATTGCACAATCATCTTTATATGAAACTACATTAGAAATTTCTCCACCAGAAATAGTCAAAATTCCATTATTCATTCCATATTTCCTTGTGCGAATTCCTTCATTCCTACCAATAATCTTACCAGAATTGACATATAATTTTCCACCTGCATTGTCAATAGCATAATAGAGGTTAGTTTTCCCCGTTGCATCAATCGTTCCTTCACCTTTAATTGTGAAAGTACCATTATTGATGAAAAAAACATTACTTGCTTCGCTGAATGACTCAGATGATGTGATCGTATATGTTCCCAGATCCAATGTCACTGTTTTACCAGCAGCGATAGTAATTCTATTATCCATAGTAGCATCAGCTACCAATTCAACAGTTCCTTCTGTTTGGATAGCGCTAAAAGCTTCTGCCAACGTATCATAATATTCATCACCGACACGTGCCACAGAATCTTCTGTCTGTATCTCGCTTGCTGCAGCCTTAGTAAAAGAAGCAGAAACTGACAAGGCAAGCATGAGACATAGACTCACAGAAATAATTCTCA
>NZ_CALVGS010000027.1 GCF_944327115.1 uncultured Traorella sp. | reverse complement strand
TGTTATCAGATAACGTTTTTGATATTGATACTAAATATAAAACACAGACAATTACGATAATCAACAACTCTTTCACTGATATCAATGCGATCACAAAGATTGAACTTTCTAAGAAAAATCTAACATTTACGGAAGAACTGGCAGGGGCGCATATCCTTGTTATAGAGAAAGAAACAAATAAAATTATTGACGACTATGTATCTACGGATAAACCGCATCTGATCAAAGGTTTAGAGGTTGGAAAGAGCTATCTCATGATTGAAGAATCAGCACCTTATGGCTTTGCCATCAGCGAAACGATTGAATTTACAGTTTCCGCAACTGGAGAAATTCAGAAAATTGAAATGTTGGATGATCTTGTCGTTGGAAGGCTTGTATGGAACAAGACCGGTAAGATCTTTACACACACAGTGACTGAAATGACAGAATTTGGTATCGTTGAATCACCGGTATTTGAAGAAAGTAATCTTTTAGGTGCTGAGATCACGATCTATGCCGCCGAAGACATCACGATCGGCAACCACATTTATTACAAGAAGGATGAAGCGATTCAGACACTAAAAAGCGACTGGGAAGCAGTTGAAAGCAGGAATCTTCTGGTCGGATCTTACTATTATGTTGAAACCAAGACTCCAATCAGATATATTCCTGATACGGAAAAACATTACTTTGAAATCAATGACAGCCAGTCCACGGAAGTACAGCTGATCGAATCAACACTGGTCAATGATCTTCCTTCCTATGAAATTGAGTTGACAAAAGTGTTTGAACAAGGCTATCTTGAATATCCTGATGTCTATAAGGATGTTATTTATGGCATTTTTACCAGAGATGATACCTATGATCATATAGGCAATGTCGCAATTGAACCGGATACGCTGGTTGCTACCGTGAGCATCGATGAAGAAGGTCATCTTGTCAATGTGCCTCGACTTCCTGTAGGAAATTATTATCTGAAGGAGCTGTCTACAAATAGTGCCTATATTCTTGATGAAAAAGAATACGACTTCAGTATCGATCAATCCCATGATGAAAATATCGTTGTATCTGTCAACAATGGTGAAGCTGTCATGAATGAATTGAAATGGATAAATGTTCACATAAACAAGATTGACTCTCAGAGCGGCCAAGCTATCTTAAATAAAAACTTTGCATTCACACTTTACAGTGATGCGAAATGTACAAAAGAACTCTTTCAAGCTGGAGGTAATACTAGTGAAGGATATGCGGAAATTAAACTGAGTTATGGCACTTGGTACATAAAAGAAACTGCAGCACCTGAAGGTTATCTTCTCAGTGATGAAATAATACGTATCAGCGTTGGAGAAAATGGGATTTTTGTCAATGATCTGCCTTTACAAAACGATGATATTTACGAAATTGCTTTTGCCAACACGCCAATACCTTCAACATCAGTTGAAACAGGCGATCAGACATTAATCACCTGTCTTTTACCATGCTTCATTTCTTGCTTCTTTTTTATCCTTTTAAAAACAAGCCATAAAGATAAAAGTGTTCATTAAAAAATCCTTATATAAAAAAAACAAGCCTTTTACAGCTTGCTTTGGATATATTCATCAATAGATGCCGCACATTTCTTTCCGGCTCCCATTGCCTGGATGACCGTTGCCGCACCGCTGACAGCATCTCCTCCGGCAAAAACACCTTTTCTTGTCGTCATGCCTTTTTCGTCCACTAAAAGACAACCTTTTGCATTTGTTTCCAAGCCCTTTGTTGTTGAACGAAGCAATGGATTCGGACTCGTACCGATTGCCATGATCATGCAGTCACAGTCAATGACAAAATTGCTTCCTTCTTTTGTGATCGGTCTTCTTCTTCCGGAGGCATCCGGTTCACCTAATTCCATTTCCACACATTCAACACCGCAGACCCATCCGTCTTTTCCAATGACTTTCACCGGATTAGTCAACAGCTTAAACTCAATTCCTTCTTCCATGGCGTGCTCGACTTCCTCATGTCTTGCCGGCAGCTCTTCCATGCCTCTTCGATAAACGATCGTTACCTCGGCACCCAAACGTCTGGCACTTCTGGCAGCATCCATGGCAACATTTCCGCCACCGACAACTACACACTTCTTAGCTCTATAAATCGGTGTATCGCTGTCTTCCTGATATGCTTTCATTAAATTAAAGCGTGTCAGATATTCATTGGCTGAAAAGACTCCTTTTAGATTTTCTCCCTCTAAACCCATGAAATTAGGAAGTCCGGCTCCACTGCCAATAAAGATTGCCTCAAAGCCTTCATCAAAAAGCTCATCAATCGTTTCGCTTCTTCCGATGACACTGTCACATTCTATGTTGACGCCCATCTTTTCCAAAGCATCGATCTCATGCTGGACGATTGATTTTGGTAACCTGAATTCAGGAATACCATAGACCAATACTCCTCCGGCCATATGTAAGGCTTCAAACACAGTGACCTCATAGCCAAGTTTTGCCAGATCACCGGCACAGGTCAACCCGCTCGGACCTGCTCCTACGACCGCTACCTTATGTCCGTTAGAAGGAATTTTCGCTGTTTCCTCTTTTAAATTTTCTCTTGCCCAGTCCGCAACAAAACGCTCTAACCGGCCAATACCGACGCTTTCACCCTTGATTGCCCGTACACAGTATTTCTCACATTGGTTTTCCTGTGGACATACTCGGCCGCAGACAGCCGGTAAAGAGCTCGTTGATTTAAGAATCTCATAAGCTTTTTCAAAATTCTTTTCCTTTACTTCACGAATGAAATCAGGAATATGGATCGACACCGGACAGCCCTGCATACATGGCTTATGCTTACAATCCAAACAACGATTTGCCTCTTCTACTGCCATCTCTTCGGTATAGCCCAAAGCGACTTCATCTATATTTCCGCTGCGTACTTTTCCATCCTGCACAGGCATTTCGACCCGTTTCAAACTCATGTTCGGCATTACTGTACCTCCTTGTTTAAAAGAGCACATGTCTTTTCATAGGCATGCTTTTCAAATTCACGATAAGATGTATTACGACTGATCGCTTCATCAAAATCAACCTCATGACCATCAAAATCCGGACCATCCACACAGGCAAACTTTGTCTTGCCGCCAACGCTTAATCGACATCCGCCGCACATGCCTGTTCCATCAATCATGATCGGATTCATCGATACCGTTGTCTTAACATTGTATTTCTTCGTCAACAAGGCCACGAACTTCATCATGACAAGCGGTCCGATAGCAATCACACAATCAAAGGTTTCCTTTTCCAAAAGTCTTTCCAGAGCATTGGTAACGACACCCTTTTCACCTACGCTGCCATCATCACTCATGATATAAAAACGATCGCTTACCTGTTTAAATTCATCCTCTAAGATCACCAGATCCTTATTTCTAAATCCGACGATCGTCGTAACATCACTTCCCTGCCGATGAAGTGCTTTTGCGGTTGGATATGCAATTGCACAGCCAACACCACCGCCAATCACACAGACCTTTTTCAATCCTTCAATCTCGCTCGGCTTTCCCAAAGGACCTACGAAATCATGAATATAATCATTCTCATTCAATTCATTTAATTTTCTGGTTGTTGCTCCTACGATCTGAAAAATAATCGTAACTGTATGTTTTTCTGGATCTGTATCGGCAATCGTCAAAGGAATACGCTCTCCCTTTTCATCTACACGCAAGATTATAAACTGTCCTGCCTTTGCCTTTTTCGCAATTTTTTCATGTTCTACTACCATTTGCGTCACTGTTGGATTCAGACGCTTCTTTTCAACGATTCTTACCATGCTGCTCCTCCTATTCTTTGATAATCATACCACAAAATCACTCATCTATTGTAATTAATTTAGGTCCGTTTTTACTTACTTCTTTATAATCCGGCATATATTTTTCAATGATCGCATAAAACGCTTTTGAATGATTCGGTTGAATCAGATGTGCATATTCATGAATCACAACATAATCAATGAAGCGCTCCTGATAATGAATCAGCTGTGAATTTAAGGTAATTTGATTTTTCTTAGGCATGCAGCTTCCCCATCTGCTTGTCATTTTTCGTATTTTAAGCGCAGGCTCATTGATTATATAATCATGGCTCATCTTCTCATATACTTCTTTCATCTTTTGTTTTAAGATCTTTTGAGCCATTTCTTTTTCATATTGAAGCAATATCTTATATTCATCCTCACTTTCCCTTTTATAAATCATACAAATACCTTCTCTCAACCTTACTCCGCTTGTCTTAGACAATACGGTTTTGATAGGATAGCTCTTTCCAAGAAACAAAAAGCGCTGATTATCATGAAGAATTTTTTGCTGTTGTTGAATCATGCGCATCTTTTCCAATATCCATTGACATTTTATTCCTACAAATTCATCTACCTTTTTAAGAGGTACATAAGCATTACATGAAACAACGATTTCACCATTACGCGTGATATACAGATTTATATTTTTCACATTCTTGATGATAAGGGTATAACATATCTCAAGATCATTTACTTTTATTTTTCTCAACATGAATTTATTATAATGAATTTAAGATACAGATGCAAATATGTTATACTAATATCATGAAAAATCCATTTATTTATTCGAATGACAATAAAAGATATCACACCTTTAACTATTACTTAAAAAACACCTACCATGAAAAAATCTTTAAGGTTCCCTTAGACGGAGGGTTTACCTGTCCGAACCGTGATGGCAGCAAGGCTTTTGGCGGCTGTACCTTCTGCAGTGCATTAGGAAGCGGCGACAGCATCATTCATCACGAAGATATCATGCGGCAGTTTGATGATGGAGTCAAACTATTACGGAAAAAATGGCCGAATGGAAAAGGTATGGCCTATTTTCAAGCCTATACCAATACCTATGGCCCACTTGAAAAATTAAAAAATCTTTTTGAACCCTTTATTCAAAGAGAAGATGTCGTTGCACTTTGCATCGCGACAAGAGCGGACTGCCTCAATGATGAAAATATTGCCTATCTTGATTCCTTAACCGTCTATAAAGATGTCTGGGTAGAAGTCGGCTTGCAGACGATCCATGATGAAACAGCCCAAAGAGTCAACCGTGCTCATGATTATGCTTGTTTTTTAAAAGCCATAGAAAAGCTGGCTGACACCAACTGTAAGATCTGCGTCCATATCATCAACGGTCTTCCTTATGAAACAAAAGACATGATGCTTGAAACGATCCAAGCAATCGCTCAGCTTCCGATTCATGCAGTCAAGATCCATATGCTTCATCTTTTGAAAAATACGGCAATGGCAGATGAATATGAAAAAAATCCTTTTCACATCTTAACATTGGAAGAATATGTGGAAATTGTCTGTGAGCAATTAACTTATCTTCCTAAAGAGATCATTATCGAACGATTGACAGGAGATGGAATAGCCAGTGAATTGATAGCACCATTATGGACGATAAAAAAAGTCTGCGTCTTAAATGAAATCGATAAATATATGGCCCGTCATGAATTATATCAAGGCATGAATTACAAAAAAAATCTGTGACTCAATGATTCCACATCATCACAGATTTTTTAATTTCACTATTCTGCCAGTGTACAGCTCAAATCTACATATCCATCATCACGGAATACCTTGAATGTCATCGTATCACCCACTTTGTGTGAACTTAAAGCATTTCGTAAATCATCACTTGTCGTGATCTGTTCGCCATCTGCCTCAACAATTACATCATTTTCCTGAATACCGGCAGCTGCTGCATTGCTGTTTGGCGTTACTTCACTCACTAAGAGTCCTAATACATTCACACCATGCTGCATGGCCTGAGTAATGCTGCTGATTTCATAATAAGTGATACCTAAGGTAATTCTTCCGCTGACCTTACCATTTTCTATAAGGTCATTCACAACACTTTTCGCAATGTTAATAGGAATGGCAAAACCTAATCCTTCAATATCGCTGCCACTTGATTTCGCATTAACGATACCGATCAATTCACCTCTTGAATTAAATAATCCACCACCTGAATTTCCCGGATTGATTGCTGCACTTGTCTGAAGCAAGGTCATGCTTTGTCCATCAATCGTAATATCACGGTCTTTGGCAGACAGAATACCTTCTGTTACCGTACCGCCCAGTGAACCCAATGGATTACCGATCGCAATGACGTTCTCACCAACATTCAGCGTATCCGAATCACCTAAAATCGCCGGCTGAAGATTATCAGCATTGATCCTTAACACGGCCAGATCCGTTTGTGCATCACTGGCAATCAATTCTGCATCATATTCATCACCGCTCGTTAATCTGACTTTGATCTCATCCGCACCATCAATGACATGATGATTTGTAACGATCAGACCTGCATCACTAAAAATAACACCGCTTCCTGCACCACTGGTTACATATTGCTGTAAAAAGACGGTTGTTTCAGTTTTAGAGGTCGTAATTTCAACAACACTATCCTTCACATTCGCAACGATATCTTCCGTAGACATCTCATCTACGGCTTCACCATCAGCATTTGTCTGAACAACAGATTGATATATGACATCTGTATTGTTGATGCTGCCGCCGTTTAAATGAATCGTAAGAAGTGTACCGCCGATTCCGCTTGCAAATCCTACCAGAACACATAATAAGACCCACAACAGCTTTGATATATTCTTTTTTTCTTTTTTCTCTTCTTTAATTTCAGTTTCATGAACTTCAGTATCTACGATGTTTTCATCATCCATACCTAATACCTCCCTTACATCTCTATAATATACGCTTAGCATGTGTCATAAAAATGATAACTTTGTGAAATATTTGTGAAGAATGTTTTTTTGTGATACAATAGAACCATCATAAAGGAGATTTTTATATGGAGTTTTTAATAGAAATACTAAAAGCCATTATCTTAGGCATCATTCAAGGGATTACCGAATGGCTTCCTATCAGCAGTACGGGCCATATGATACTCGTAGATGAATTTCTTCATCTGGCAGGCGGAGAAACATTTGTGGAGCTTTTTCTGGTAGTCGTACAATTCGGTTCGATTCTAGCCGTCGTGCTCATGTACTTTAATCGCCTGAATCCTTTTTCAAAAAGAAAATCAATCAGTGAAAAAAAGGAAACGATCAATCTATGGATCAAGATCCTGATTGCCTGTGTTCCTGCCGGTATCATTGGTGTATTATTTAATGATCAGATCAAAGCATGGTTTTTCAATCCCCCGGTGATTTCAATTACGCTGATTGTCTATGGTATTGGCTTTATTGTCATTGAAAGGCGTAAAAGACGTCCTGTCATCAATCATTTGAATGAGATCACTTCTGTCAAGGCCGCTCAAATCGGCGTATTCCAAATGTTGGCGCTTATTCCCGGCACAAGCCGTTCAGGTGCAACGATCATGGGAAGTACCCTTTTAGGTCTGAACCGTAGAACAGCAAGTGAATTTTCATTCTTTCTTGCCATTCCGGTCATGCTCGGTGCAAGTCTTTTGGATCTGGTGCGCTATGACGGCATCCTGACAATTCAAAATATCGTTGTCTTAGCTGTCGGCATGTTTACCGCATTTATCGTTAGTATCATTGCTATCAAAATGCTGCTTTCCTACATCCGTAAGCATTCATTTGAAATATTCGGCTACTATCGCATCATCCTGGGAGCAATCGTCTTTGTTTACTTTGTGGTCATTCCATTTTTCATTTAGCAGTCCAGTCTATATATAAGCTGTAATCCTTAAGCCTGTTTTCTATAAGCAGGCTTATTTTTGTTTCCAATCCATTTATAAACTGTTCTTTATCCGGTATCAATATACAAAGGCTCTGTGGATTATTTTCCTGATAAAACGGCAGATCTGTTGTTACTTCCGCTCCTTCTTCATAATAAAGCGCATCAGCTTCTTCAACGTTTTCACTGTCATTCGCCTCTACCCAATTCTGATATTGGGGAAATAATTTTTTTAAAGAATCCAGTTTTTCATTCATCATTACCTCTATGACAGGTATCTGATTCGGATTTTCATATTCACTTACAGCCTGCAATGCAGCTTCACCGACAGCTACGATACCATCGACATACTCATCCTCGGCGTTTTTAATTTCTTGCTTACAATCACTTTGACAAAAAACAACTTCTGTATTGTCAATAGGTGAGCTAACCCATTCACGTTCATTTTCATCTGTCAGGATGATGATCTTAATTACATCACTATCGGACTCACGTATCAGTGTATATCCATTTACACAACCGCTTAAAAAAAATAATAGACAAAGCCAGACTTTTTTCATGATATTTTTCCTCCCAAATGATATAAATAAATAGGAAGTGTTATTCCTAAAAATACCTCCACCAGCGAATTAACGCTCATATGGTGGGCACCATAGATTCCTAAAGCAATGCCATCGATCAGTATAAGCAAATAATCATAAGGAAAGATGGTATATGAGAAACAAAGAGATATGACCATCATGATAATGACTACCAAAATCATGATTAAGCCTATAAATGATAAAGCAATATGAAATTGTGCTGATAATGGATGGCTTTGCGGAAAATACGGTAAGATCACAGATATCAAAAATAAAAGCGCACTTATGACAATCCAGGGCATGAGCCTTTTTGCATGGAGGCATTTAGGAAGACATCGCTGAAAACCAAGGGCCAAAGCTGTTTCACACATGATTGCCCAGATAATAAAATACAGATGCATTCCGTCCAGATTTCCAACATAGGAAAGGTTTTCCTGAACCAAAGAAGCATGCATAGCAAACCACAACGTATATAATGGATAAACGATATGCAAATATAAGAATATGAATATTTTCATATCTCTATTTTATCATACCCTAGTCAAAATGCATACTTGTATCTCATCACACAGTCGCTTAGAAATAATTTTTGTGCCTGAATTTATATGGAATTGTTAGCAAATGTTCATGAAAAGAAATTAGAAGTAACTGTTGAAGATAAAGACTTCAATCCAGCAATCCCTACAGCTTTCAGATTATTGAAAATTTGCAGGAACACATTATCATCACGGCTTTGATCGCATTTATAGTTGCCTTTGTCGTAGCTTGGATCATCATAAAGCCAAAAGACGTAAAATAACATCATATCAAAAAAGAGTAATTTTAGATAAAGCATCAAAATTACTCTTTTTTAATATAGATTAACTTCTTCCATCAAATGAGTGCTTACAGATCGGGCAGGTGATCGTAACCTTGCCCTTCCCTCTTGGTATTCTCAATTCCTGTCCGCAATTCTTACAGTGATAATATTTATATTTCTTTTTATCACGTTTTTTATTTTTTTGAAATTTATATTTGATTTTATCTGCAAAATTATAAACCGGTGACATCATATTTGTATAGATTCGATTTTCATTATAACGTTTACTGAAATTTTTAGAAAACATACGGAAGTAATTATAGATCATTGGCACTAAAGACAAATATAAGATGATGTTATTTCGAGTCAAAAGACCAAGAATCACCAGAATAAAAAACAGTATGTTCAAGCCATTGCTTAACTGATCTACACCGTACCTTCCAGTCATAAACTTTCTGAATTTTTCTTTCATGACAATCTCTCCTTTGGTCTTTTCATTATAACACACCTTCTTTCTGACAAAAATGTCAAATCTGTCACTTATCGTATTTACAAGTTATTTTAAAGTGCTATAATGGTTCTGATTTAACTAGAATATATAAGTGAGGTAGTTATGAAAATAGTAGTGTGTGGAGATGGAAAGGTTGGACAAACCGTTTCTCTTCAGTTATCTAAAGAAGGTCACGATGTTGTTATTATTGATAAAAATGAAAGAGTGGTCAGTCATACCACCAATACGATGGATTGTCTGTGCATTCAGGGAAATGCCGCTTCAAGGGATGTCTTGATCGAAGCAGGAGTAAAAGAAGCAGATTTACTGATTGCTGTTACAAGCTCAGATGAAGTAAACCTGCTTTGTTGTCTGTTAGCTAAAAAACTGGGTGTCAAGCATACGATTGCCCGTGTTCGTAATCCTGAGTATGCAAATGATATCCATTACATACAGACTGATTTAGGATTATCAATGTCGGTTAATCCGGAATTTCAGACTGCATTGGAAATTGCCCGTTCTTTACGTTTCCCAAGCGCAATAAAAAATGATTCTTTCGCAAAAGGCCTTGTTGATCTTGTGGAATTTAAGGTGAAGGCAGATTCGATCCTCATCGGTACAGCTTTAAAAGATTTAGAAAAAGTCAGCGGTGTAAAAGTTTTAGTATGTGGTGTTTTGCGAGATGGTCAAGCCATCATACCTGATGGAAATTTTATATTCCATGAAGGTGACAAGGTATCTATCACAGCGAAGCCAACTGAAATCTTATTATTCTTTAAAGCCATTGGTGTGCCACGTCCAAAAATTAAAAATGTTATGATCATCGGCGGAAGCAGAATTACATATTATTTAAGCAAGATGCTGCTGGAGATGAATTATAATGTTACGATTCTTGAGATGGATGAAGAAAAAGCCAAAGAGCTGGCTTATAAGCTTCCAAAAGCAACGATCATCAATGCTGATGCTACAGAACCGGATATTCTGTTAGAAGAAGGTTTGAATGATACAGATGCTTTCATCACACTGACCGGTATGGATGAAGAAAACATTCTTCTGGCATTATATGCTAATCGTGCAAATGTGAAAAAAACGATTGCAAAAGTAAATCGTATTGATTTCGGTGAGCTTTTAAGTGAAGTCGGACTTGATTCTATCGTTTCTCCGAAAAAAGTCGTTGCAAATCAGATTACCCGTTATGTACGCGCTATGCACAATTCTATGGGAAGCAATGTGGAAACGTTAACGAAGATCATCAATGATGAAGTAGAAGCTTTGGAATTCAGAGTTGCGAATACATTCAAGATGCCGAATGTTCCTTTGAAAGATCTAAAAATCAAATCACAGGTACTTATTGCCTGTATCGTTAGAAATCGCCACGTTCTCTTTCCGGATGGCAATGAAGTCATTCTTCCTAAGGATAATATTATTTTAGTAACCACTCGTTCAGGCTTGAATGATCTGAATGATATTCTTGAGGGATAAGATATATGAATAAAAGAATGGTCATACGTATTTTAGGTATCGTGATGGGGGTGGAAGCAGCTCTTCTGCTTTTTCCCTTTGTCGTTGGTTTGATCTATCAGGAAGCATGTACGGTATATTTTGCCTACACTTCAATTTTCTGTTTTGTTTTATATTTAATATCATCAAGGGTTCCGATTAAAAATAAAACGATCTATGCGAAAGACGGTCTGGTCATCGTATCACTGGCATGGGTGCTTATGTCCCTGGTGGGTGCCATTCCGCTTGTCTTGACGAATGCCACACCGACTTATATCGATGCTTTCTTTGAAATCGTTAGTGGTTTTACTACAACGGGTTCAAGCGTAATCGTTGATGTAGAGGCTATTGCCCGCTGTGCTACCTTCTGGCGCTGCTTCTCTCACTGGATCGGCGGTATGGGAGTGCTAGTTTTTATCCTCTCAATCGTAAAAATGCAGGGAAATGATCACAACATGCATATCATGCGTGCAGAATCACCCGGCCCTATGGTGGGTAAGCTCGTGCCAAAGATTCGTCAGAGCGCTTCCCTTTTGTACATTATCTATACTTTTTTGACGGTTCTATTGATTGCCCTTTTGTGTATAGCCGGCATGCCTTTGTTTGATGCAATGTGCAATGCATTTGGTACGGCAGGAACAGGAGGTTTTGCAATCTTAAATCAAAGCATCGGTCAATATAACAATGTTGTCTATGAGGTTATTATATCTATCTTTATGTTTTTATTCGGAGTGAATTTCAATTTTTATTTCTATATTCTCATATGGGATAAAAAAGCTCTTCTATCCAGTGAAGAAGTAAAAGCATATACAGGTATTACCCTGACCTTTATTCTTTTGATCGCATTGAATTTGTGGCCTTTCTACGGTAATATCCTAACCGCTTTAAGGCATTCTTCCTTTCAGGTGTCCAGTATTATTACGACGACCGGATTCTCCAGCTGTGATTTTAATTTATGGCCACAGTTTTCTAAGACGATGCTTTTAGTACTGATGTTCATCGGTGCCTGTGCCGGTTCAACAGGAGGCGGTGTAAAGGTAAGTCGTTGGATCATCATGTTTAGAAAGTTTAAAAACACGATTAAAAAGACAATTCATGACAGAAGCATTAGCGTTGTTACCTTTGAAGGAAAGGTTGTAAGTGATGAGGTTATCAGTCAGATATTCGTGTTCTTCATGGCATACATATCAATTTTCTTTCTTGGTCTTATTTTAGTATCATTGGATGGTTTTGATTTTGAAAGTACTTTCTCTGCAGTAGCTACCTGTCTTGGCAATGTCGGCCCGGGATTAGGTATCGCAGGTCCTTTAGGAAACTTTTCTGCATTCTCAGATCTTTCAAAAATTGTTCTTTCCCTATGCATGCTTTTAGGAAGACTGGAAATATTCCCTTTGTTGATTACGATGCTTCCACAGACATATCGGAGAAATACTCATTTATAGAGAATCCAAGCGATTCTCTTTTTATTTTATACTTGCGTAAAGTCTATGATTATGGTAATATTATATGGCAGTTAGGGGTATAGTACAATGGTAGTATAACGGTCTCCAAAACCGCTGATGCGAGTTCAATTCTTGCTACCCCTGCCATAGAAACACAACAAGGTTCATAAAAGCTCTTAAAATAAAGCTTAATGAACCTTTTTTATATAAAAGCTATGAAAACATCCTTTCATAAAGAAGAAGGCCTATGTAAAATTGACCTTCTTCTTTATTTAAACTTATATAATAGTATTTTTATTCACAAAGAATTGACATAAGATACCCTCTCTTGGTTGTATGCAATAGTCAAAATCTTAAGAAACAAAAGAAGGAGATATGATGTCAATAGAACCGCACAGTGAGTAGGCAGGCAAGTATGCAGCAGATAAGTTGCATATGATTTTGGCTATAAGATCATTTCAAATTATTGGACTTTATACATAATACTGAGCCTGGGCATTCCATAACTGCTGATATAAACCATCTTCTTCCAACAATGATTCATGGGTTCCTTTTTGAATGATCTCACCATTTTCAAATACGATGATTTCATCACAAAATTTACATGAGCTCATACGATGAGAAATAAAGATTGCTGTTTTATTATCCACCAATTGATTTAAATTCTCATAAATTTCAGCTTCTGCCAATGGATCAAGAGCTGCTGTCGGTTCATCCATGATCACAAAAGGTGCATCCTTATATAAAGCACGAGCAATCGCAATCTTTTGAGCTTCTCCACCACTAATATTCACACCATCTCCCAGATCCTTATAAAGACGCGTATGCTGTCTGTTTGGCCACGATAATACCTTTTCCTTCATAGATACCCTTTCAAGTACCTCAAGGCATTTATTTTCATCTACATCACTGCTTCCGGCTATATTTTCATCCAATGGCAGAGGAAATAATTTAAAATCCTGAAATACGACCGAGAAGATATCAGTATATTCCTTATAATCATATTTTTCAATATTGATACCATTCAATAAGATCTCACCGGCACTTGGTTCATACAAACGACATAACAGCTTAATTAACGTAGTCTTCCCGGCACCATTCTGACCAACGATCGCTAAACGCTGATTTACTTTCAATTTTAAATTAATATTCTTTAATACATAATCTTCAGTATCGGGATATTTAAAAGAAACATTCTTAAATTCAAATTCATACTGATAGTCATCTCTTTTTTCAATCGGCAATGTACCGTCATAATGCATATTCTTCGAATTAATAAATTCTTCAAAATTACCGAGATATTCAAACCGATAAGCCAATTGATTATAACCGCTGATAGCCTCATTAAAAGTCGTGCTCATACGAGTAATGCTTCCTGTATAAAGCAAAACATCACCAATGCTGATATTCCCTTCTAATACGCTCAAACCTACATAGATATAAACAAATGCCGTAAATAACTGCATGAAAAATGCAATGATCCCATAATACTTCCCGGCAGTATTCGCATATTTTTTAAATACTCGATTGATCTTCTTATTAAAAACAAAATACCAATGATTGATCAGCTCTTTCATGCGATATAAACGAATATCTTTCCCATTTTGAACATTCAAAGCACTTGAAATGATATAATTTGATAAAGAATTCATATGTTCATTATCATGCTGCATCGTCACTTCAATTTTTGCCAGCCGATTCTGCATGATGTTCTCTATTGCCATAAACAGAATAAAAGCAATGAATAAAAGTAATGTATAAAAAAGAAAGTTTGAAGAATAGCTGCTTTGAATCAAAAGTTGTATAGTAAAGATCAGTGAACAAACAATCGAGCTGAAATTCCCTACCAGGGTATAAGAAGAATCAATTTGTGAAGCAATACCACCACTTCCATTTGACCCGTTTTTAGCTCTTCGGATCTTATCCATCGTTTCTGTTTTTTCAAATTCTTCATATTCCATGATATATGCTTTATGAGCTGTCTGTTTCCAAACAGTGTAATCACTCGCATCCGCAATGACGACCATTCCCTGATAACAGGCTTTTTCAATACAGCTTAACAAAAAAGTTGCAAGAAGAAGAATCATGATCTGCGTCTTCGCTGCTTCTATATCCGACCTTAATAAGAAATCCAAGATCCTGCTAGAATAATATAATGAGATATATGGAATAAATCCCTTTAAAATACCACCTATGATCACATAAATCAAAATCCTTGGATGATCTTTTTGAACCATTTGATAGAATTTCTTTGTATATATCCAGGTATCCTTAAGCTTCATCTTCATTCACCTCCTTATAATACTGGCTCTGCACATGAAACATATTGGCATATAAACCATTTTTCGCCATCAGCTCATCATGTGTACCACACTCTGCGATCTTACCATTTTCCAAGAAAAAGATACGATCACAAAAACGAGTCGATGACAAACGATGTGAGATAAACAATGATGTTTTATTCTTAACCAAAGAAGCATACTGATCATACATCTCACTCTCCGCAATCGCATCCAACGCCGCTGTCGGTTCATCCAAGATCAAAAGCCGGGTATTTTTATAAAGAGCACGTGCTAAGAATAACTTCTGAATCTGGCCCCCGGATAACTGGATCCCTTGTTTTTCTACATCCTTGCCTATATATGTATTCTCCTTCTTAGGCAAAGAAAACACTTTCTCATATAAACCGCTTTTCTTAAGAACATTTATCAATCGGTCATGATCAATCTGTTCATCCATTTGTCCCGTAACATTCTGTGCAATCGTATAAGATAACAAAATCGAATCCTGGAATAATACTGCCACCTGATCAAAATACTGATCGATATCCAATTCATTCATATCGATACCATTAATCAAAATACGTCCGGAAGTCGGTTTATAGAAACCGCACAACATCTTGACCAAGGTTGTCTTCCCGGCACCGTTTACCCCTACTAAAGCAATCTTCTCAGCAGCATCGATCTTAAAAGATACATGATCCAGGATCATCCGATCGCTGTTCGGATATGAAAAGCATACATCATCAAACTCAATTTCAAAGGTCTGACCATCCTTTTTATCGAAAATTTTACCACTGTTATGTAAATAAATATTTTTTAAATCTATATATTCACGATAATAATTAATTTGCATGAGGCACCGTGAAATAACCGCAGCACTTTCACTAATCTGACTAAACCAGCTGCCAAAGCCACTGACTATGCCCAGATACAAAACAAATTCACTAATATTCATTCCCTGAACCAGCAAATAAATCAGATAGCCGTAACAAACACCATCTCTTATCAGCTGTAAGATCAAGCCTATAAAGTCATATAAATAATATAAGCTTTGTATCTTTGCCTGCTGATGCTGATACTCACGATTATAACGTTCAAAAATAGAGGTCAGCCAATGAGAAAGCTGATATAAACGAATGTCCTTCCCATTTTTTACCTCGCTGCTCTGATCAAAAAAGTAGCGCTGATAACGTGCTCGTTTAGCTTGTTCATCCTGATGTGCATTTTCATATCTTTTAGCTATGAAATAGAAAAGATACTGAATCAAAGATAATGTCAGAAGAAATACGACGATCAGAGGATGTACATGAGAGATAACAAGACTGTATAAGATTAAGCCTGAGATACTGGTAAGCAAAAGAACATTTTGATGAAAAAAGCCTTCGATACCAAATGAATTATTATTAATTGCACTCATCGCTTTATTCATATCATTCTGCACAGCTTCGCTTTCATATAAAGCATAATCCATGTCCATCGATTTATTTATCAATAAAGGCCAAAATAATTCACACCGAACAAAAATATAATAAAACCAGTTTCTGTTCTTAAAATAAGTTGCCAAACCATTTAAGATTCCTGCAAGCGAAAATGATAAAAGGCAGATCCAAACCAAACTCTGAATATTGCTTCCACCTTCCAGCAGACCTATGATCATTGAAGGAAAAAGGACTCCTAAAAAAGGTTGAATCGCATTCGTGATGACTTCTAAAATATTTTCAACAACGAATCGCGGACTATACTTCCACAAATATTTATAAAGATATTTATAATTATCCCATATTGAATATTTCTTCATTTTACCACCCCTGCCGCTATTATAAATATAAATCCGTCCATGATATAAAAAAATGCACGAATGGTATCATTTCGTACATGTTTGGTTCATTGGCAGCATGATTTCCGTTACAAAGACCCCTGGTTCATTTTTTCGATTGATATAACCATTATATTTTTCAACTACCTTATTGATCCTTTTTAGACCATGGCCATGATTACCTCTTTTGGTCGTAATATATTCCTCATCAAACTTTCTGACAACTTCATTGGTCGCATTCGTAATACTGATATAAAGCTGCTTCTTATACAAACCTATATATAAACGAATATATTTTTTATCACTTACCTTCTCACAGGCTTCGATAGCATTATCAATCAGATTTCCTAACAAAACACAGCAATCAATACTCGTAATCGTTAAATTTTCAGGAATGGATACCTTAACAGAAACCTCTATATCCTGTGCCATTGCCAGTGAAAGCTTTGAATTTAAAATAGCATCTACTTCAACATTCCCACTTTCCACGATCAGCCTGATGTCATCAAGATCTTTTTCAAGATCATTGAGATAGCGGATCGACTCTTCAATCTGATTTTGACTCAGCTTTGCTTTTAACGACTGTAAATGATTATGATAATCATGGCGCCAGCCCCTCATTGTCATATAGATATTCTGAACCTCTTCCACCTGATTTTTCAACAGTTTATTTTGATAGCTGTTACTGTAGCTTTCAAATGTACTATGCAAAGACGTATCATACATTCTTAACGAAATGAAATAAAGCGATAAAAGCAGGCATGTAACCTCAAGGCTATGCGTCATATAACCCCAAATACTCATCAGCAGCATAACCACAGCCTGCATCACGAGTGGCAATAATGCGCTTCTCTGACAATAAGAAAAATAACATAACTGTATCAGAAGATATATGCACACGATCACCGCTACAGCTTTCCTAAAATAGATATAAGCAAGCAAACCACCTATGAGCGCTGCAGCCGAAAGCAGGAATATCGTTTTAAAATGCTGTGTCTTTCGCTGTGAAAACAATGAATAGCCGATCAAGATCAAAAGTCCGATCATAAAAGGCCTCCCCTGATATGTTCCATGAAAGCTTCATTGACCTTTTTCAAAGATTTTCGGCTAATAGGAATCATCGTTTGATCATCTAAAAGACACTGATCTTTGATCACTGCTTCAACATGATCCAGATTCACAATATAAGAGCGGTGTGTCTGGATGAATGTATCTGGAAGCCCGGCGTACAATTCACTTAAAGATTTCTTGACTTCTATTGCTTTAAAAGCATGAATGCTGCAATAATGTCCATAAGACTCTATATACAAAATATCATCACAACATATTTTCATTTTGTTGACATATAGGTATGTCTTTTCTTTTTGAATAGAAGCTTCGACCAAATCTAATAATTCATGACATTTCCTTTGATCTAATGGTTTTAGTAAATAACGCATGGCATTTACTTCATAACCCTCAAAAACATATTCACGAATCGCAGATAAAAATATGATTATGACTTTATCATCAATACTTCGAATTTTTTTGGCACAATCGATCCCATTCATTTTCTTCATTTGGATATCCAAGAAGATACAATCAAAAAGAAACTGGTTTTCACACTCAAACAGCATCTCTTCCGCACTATGAAAACAAGTCACTTCATGGTTCTTATCATGAGCCAAAATCATTGTTTTTAAGCTTTCACACTGACTGCTATCATCATCACAAATACATATTTTCATAAAAATATTATAATAAATTTCATTTTAAAGTACAATGAAATTCTATAACGCACTTTTAATCAAAAAACCTCTTTTTCACTCATTATACTTGCATATTTTATAAAATGATCCCCAGATTTTTACACATCATCATAACGAAGCTTTCACAAGATATGTTAACAATTGAACAACTTCTTTTGATACTTATCTAAATATATTATACAGGCTGATGGATTGGTATCAGATTTTGTTGCTTTTTATCGATTCCTACCATTTGATCATATGGTGATAAATCAAACAAGGAGTACATCGACATAAATCTCGTCAAATTAACATTTTGATTATTTTACGCAAACTTTGATATAAATATCAAACGCTCGGATATCAGCCTCAGCTTAACAGGCCCTGTAATACTGCCATTTTAAATTTCTCCGCTTTAATTAAAAGCCTATAAAATCTCTATGTCAATAATGTCATTGAAAAATATCTTAGTTTGATCATCAAAAATCAGTGTTTGTTCATTCATTTTAATGATTCTTTCTGTTTTATTGATATATGCTCCCCCTTCTTTTCTTTCATCTTTTTGGAAATAAGTAAGATTCACGAATGGTTTCGCCTGAATATCTTTCTTCAAAAAACAAAGCTTTTCATTGATACAGGCTTTCCTTTCTTCTGCCAGCAGTATTTTCTCTTCAGTTAACCTGGCTGTTTCCAGTATCGCTGCCTCATGTCCGTTCAAAGCAGCAAAAGGAGAAAACTGAGCAGCACGATCAGATAAAGACATATGAGCATGCTTTTGCGATCCTTGATAATCAAAATAAATAATATCCTCATAACATTGTTTATATAAATTAAGATTCATAAAACCTCCTAAGCCTTATGTCCGCCAATCTGCTGATTACGCTCTATCGCAGTCGCTCCTTCTTCAAGGCTGGTCAATGTTAAAACAGCATTTTTTCCATACTTTTTCTTAATGGCAAGCATTGTCTGCTGGATCCTCTTTTCACGTTCCAGCTGTATCTGCTGTGTTTTCTTTTCCTTTTCAAGCGTATCATAATCAATAAAAAGATTTAACTGTTCCATATCTTTTTGATTTGAAATATCCTGATCCGTGCGCAGATGATTGAATGAAATATTAATACGTCTTATTTTTAATTTTTTATCAGCAATCTTATCATAAAGTTTTAAAACAGCGTCACGTATCAGCTTTGTCGATGCGCAAAACTCCTTCATCCGTACGCTTCCATGAGCAGGCTTGGGAACAAGACGCCCATAATGATCTCGCTTGACCTCACCTTTGTAGGTACTGTCCCTTTTCAGATTTTCAATATCATAGCCGATATTCAAACATATCTGATCCGTTTTTAACCCTTTATCCACTA
Source organism: uncultured Traorella sp. (assembly GCF_944327115.1). Taxonomy (GTDB): domain Bacteria; phylum Bacillota_I; class Bacilli_A; order Erysipelotrichales; family Erysipelotrichaceae; genus Traorella. The sequence continues at coordinate 12,016 of NZ_CALVGS010000027.1, read as the reverse complement.
ATTGCAAGACCAATGAATCACACATCTCTGTAATGATGATCCGCCCCTTATCAAAAGAGTAAGGACAAGACAATACCTGCCCCGTTCCTAAGCTGTTAGAGCTTGGCCTATAACTTTTGATATTCTCCATCGTACAAGGTTCTCGGCCCCATGCATGATCGATCAAAAGCTCCGCATTGATACCAAAAAGACGATATAAAAAATCTTCATTCGTAAGAGAGCATCGTGCAACATCTCCCATGGTAAACAATCCATTTGCTTCTAATTTCTTGGCATAGCCTCTGCCAACACGCCAAAAATCAGTCAATGGCTGATGATTCCACAGCAAACGGCGATAACTCAGTTCATCTAATACTGCAATACGCACCCCATTCTCATCAGGCTCAATATGCTTGGCAACGATATCCATTGCCACTTTACATAAATACAGATTGCTGCCAACTCCCCCGGCCGCAGGAATCCCTGTTTCTTTGTAGATATCCTGAATGATCATGGCCGTCAGCTCCCTTCCGCTCATTCCATACATTTTCAAGTATGCAGTTGCATCAATAAAAACTTCATCGATCGAATAGACATGAATATCTTCAGCTGCCACATATTTCAAATAAATTTCATAAATTTTTGTACTATACTTGATATACAAAGCCATACGCGGCATCGCTGTAATATATGAAAGTTTTAAAGAAGGATCTTTTTTTAATTCATCATCCTTCACCGACTCACCGGAAAACACATGCTGCGGTAATAACCATTTTCTTTTCTCATTGATTTCTTTGACCTGCTGCACCACTTCAAATAAGCGTGAACGGCTTGAGATCCCATAAGCCTTCAAAGGTGGTGAAACCGCCAGACAGATTGTTTTTTCAGTACGCAGCTCATCAGCTACGACAAGATTGACATTAAGCGGATCCAGACCCCTTTCAACACATTCCACAGAAGCATAAAATGATTTCAAATCGATGGCAATATAAACGTGCACTTGCATAAAACACCCTTCTTTCATATCCATCTATTTCAAATATATGATTCTTCTTTATACCGGTATAGCCATATTATATCATTTTTAATATAAATATGATATATTTTTTAATATTTTTATAAAAAAAGTTTGAAATCTTCCATCTCAAACTTTACTTTTGCATTCTCATTTTTCTTTTTTGCTTATTGAGCTGTTCCATATCGGCTTCTATCTTCTTTAACTTTGAAGAAAGATCGACCGGCGTCATCTTCATGCCCTTATCCACCCACGAAATGATACATCCTACGCATCCCTGCGCTAAAAATTCACTGATAAATTCTTCTTCCTGATCGTTCACACAGCCATTTTCATCAATGACATGGATCGCATGAAGAAAAAGATTTTTAAATATCGTAAAACAAGGATCAATAAATGACTTAGGGGTAGCATGAATCGTACGCATATAAAATTCTTTATCATTAGACATGATCATCAGCATCTTTTCAATTCTTTTTTCCCAGTTATCCACACCAATGCCATGCGCTAACGGTTCTAAACAATCATGAAGATAGGTCCACTCCAAACATTCGTATTTATCTTGAAAATGATAATAAAAAGTTTGCCGATTTAAATTGCATTTTGATGTGATATCAGAAACAGAAATTCTATCAAAGGGTTTTTCATGTGTCAGTTTTTTTAGGGCATTCCCTAAAGCATTCTTTGTATGTGACATGTGATCAGCTCCTTGCCGGTAATATTTTACCATATCTTAATAAAAAGAAAAAGAGATGAGATACATCCCTTTTACACAAGCCTTTTATAGATATCAATAAATTCACGCGCCAAAATACCAAAGGCCTCCGCACTCATCAGCTGATCCTCTGCATGAACAAGCAACAAAGCATATTCGCTTTTATGTCCGCCAGCCTCCTCTTGAATGAGCTTGGCATGAGCCGCATGACCTTCGATAAACATTTTCTCGCCTTCATCCATAAGTGAATCTGCCTCAATAAACGCTTGTACTTTCGCCTGCCGGATCGCTTCTATATACAAAGAACGCGCAGTACCTGCACAAGCAATGATCGTAAAGCTCACAAGCTCTATTCCTTCCATATTAATCTTTAAGAAGAAGGCGCGCCTGCTTCACGATCGCTTCTCCATCCATCCGTCCGTAACTTCTCATTTCAATGGCTTCTACGGGTTTATCAGGAAAGGCATTTTTCATTTCCTTGAGTTGAAATTTTACTTGCGGACCTAATAGGATCACATCCCATGAGCTGCCAAGCATTCTGGCTTCAGAAATGGAATGTGCTTCTACCCGGATCTCATAATTTTCTTTTTCTGCGGCTTTCATCATTTTATCCACCAGCATGCTGGTAGACATACCGGCAGAACATACCAGTAATATTTTACGCATTTATTTTTCCTCTTTTCTAAGTATAAAACGGCTCCATGGACGTACTTCATCCAAAAGGATCAACTCTTGTGGCACAATCGATCCGACCACATTCATCCGTCCATCATTTTCCATGGTCTGTAAAGCAAGATGGACCTCAGCTTTATAGCGGCCGAGCTGATCGTTCATAATGATGACATCTCCGCGATGCACCCATTTCTCAGTATCATGAGGCGGTATCGACTGATCATGATAACGTAACCGAGACATCGTAGAACGAATCATATAATCACTGATATCACCTCTTGCGATATGTTTAAAATCATAGAGGATCTCTTCTTCCAAAGAAGTATTATCTCTTGCTTTTATATTAAATGTCAGCAAAGCATCAAACGCCTTTTTAGCACATCTCAATTCATCCTCTGAAGCATATGCATTACCAATCACGATATCATCGACCATGTCCATTGCTTTTAAATGCCTGATCTGCAATTCCAAAGGCAGATCACGATGTATTTCAAGCGTACATAATCCCTCGTTGAAGCAAGGTCCAAAGCTACCCGGATTCTGAGAAGTTACAAAGGCCGCTGTTCTAAGCTGATAAGCCCTCATTTTGCTTGTCGCTTCTTTAAAAGACTTGATGCCTAACCCACTATACCTTAACGGATAAAAGTTATGACAGGTCATGAGCTTTTCCTGATTCGGATGAAAGCATAAGACACGATCGATCAGATTATCGAATACAGAAGCATTCAGCTCGATTTTTAAACCTAAAGGATTGTAGGTCATTTCAGCCTCTTCTTTTCCCCCAAAACTTTCATCCATTCGGATACCATCCGCATATATCTCTTTAAAAAAGGAAAGATCCTGATAAGTGATGTGCAACTCCTTAAATTTCTTTGGTGATACATCAAAGATAATTTCAAAGCCTTTTTCCTTCGCATAAGCATTTAAGTCCTTAAATATAGATAAAACTTCAGCCCGTGTACGCACAGATGTGCTCAATAAGCATACAAAGAGCCGTGTAAAGCCATATTTCGCCGCCAGATCAAGATACTCTTTATCCTTTTGAAGGTTCTCTGATATTTCCGGATATAAAGATATTCCTAATTTTTTCATATGCTTTCTTCCTTATTGAGAATATGATATTCCATGGCCATCAGCATCCTTTTCATTTTCTTTAAATTAAAATAATAAAGAATAAAGCTCATCACCTTATAATTCCAGACATGAAACTTCTTCGTTGAATCAAAGGTTTCGGTATAAGTCACATGAATATGATCTTCATCAATTTTCTCTATTTTATAACCAACATGACTGATATTGGAATTCAGTTGTATCTTACTTAAACAACATTCAGGTTTTATAAATTCTATGAGTTCTACATGACCCTCCAAATCTTTTTTCGACCGCCTAAAAATCTTTCTGTAACACAACCCTTTTTTTATTTCATTTTTATTTTTAAATTCATCCGAATTCTTAAAGATATCAATCATCAGCGACTGTGTCAGATATTCAAAAAAATCATGCTGAGAAAGATTCATTTCTACACTTGCTTTCATCTGTGTCCTCCATTCCTAACTGCATACTTTTAAATTGTAAATATTTCCCGGGTAATGAATCTCATTCTTCATAACTTACTTGATAATAAAGAGCACTCCCCCACTTGCTAGTCTTTATGACTTTCTCTACCGTTTTCGCAGCTTCACGCTGATCACCATCTACCTCAAAATACAGCTTCATTTTTTCCTGTTTCAGATAATGAAAGGTAAAACCTTCATGGGTAGCACCATTTAATAAACCGATCACATCTTCTCTTTTTAACGGCATTTGTATGAAGATCATCTTTTTCCTTTCTAAAAGAACAGACCTATTTTCATAGGTCCGCTCATATTTATTTCTTCGCTGCCCTATTTGCTGCCATTACAAATGGCAGATAGATAATAAATGCAACTACCAGACAGATCAGGGCCGTTAGTGCAGCACCGATCGAACCGTTTGTAGCTAACAAAGCTCCAAATACCGGTGGCGTTGTCCAAGGAACCGTATTCACGATAGGTCCCGCAAATCCCCAAACGGTCGCATAATAACCAATCAGAGTCATGATTGGCTGGGAAATCACAAATGGAATCAGATAAATCGGATTCAATACGACCGGAAGCCCAAAGAGTACCGGTTCATTGATTTGGAAAATACCGCAGCCAATACCATATTTAGCGACCTCGCGATCCTCTGCCGCTTTTGATACAAGTAAAATCGCCGCTACCAATGCCAAAGTCGCACCTGATCCGCCAAGAAAGACATATGCATCCCATGAGCCACGTACCCATGGAGATAATTCATTGGCACCCATACCGACCTTGGTAATTCCTTCCGCAAAATTCTGAATGTTCATCAAGCCTAATGTTCCATATACCGGAGCCATCACTGCCTCTAAAAGATTCGCTCCATGAAGGCCAAAGAACCAAAGTAATGGAATCAGCGTAGAGATCAGCAGGATCGACCAAATGCTCTGACTTAATTTCATTAAAGCCGTTTGAATATTCACCTCAAACCACGCAAAGACATTTAAACCCGTAAGCCGTGTAAACATATAATAAACAAGTCCCCATATCAAGAAAGTTAATAATCCCGGAAGTATGCCTGCGAATGCCTTGCTGACAGCCGGCGGTACCGATTCCGGAAGATGAATGACCCATCCCTTATCAACGGCCCACATATAGATCTCAGGAGCTGTCAGACCAATGATCAATCCTATAAATAAACCTTGTGCCCCCAGATAATGAGTAACATAGCTGGCAACCAGTTCATTATTCCGCACCAATGCTCCACAAACGATAAAACAACCCACAGTCACTAATGCCGTAGATAAAGCATCTTTCCCTTCATATTCAGCACGCTTATACCCTAATGAAAAACATAAACCTAATGCCATGATGCTTAAAGAGCCTGCATCAATTGCTGAAAAAATCGGTGCGATATTTGCATTGGCCCATACGATAAAGCCACTTTCAGCACCTATAAAATTAGCCAATAACCCCCAAGGAACAAAAAATACATTATTCAATAAAACAGCGATGGCCCCAGCCATGATCAATGGCATCAATGAGGCAAACGCATCCCTGATTGCGCTTAAATGTTTCTGTGAACCAATCCTCGCAGCAATAGGTACAAATTTGTCTTCAATCAATTTGATTAAACCATTCATAATTTATCTCCTTTTCTCTTCCACTATATGCAATTCAATCCTCAGACATGCCATAAGACTTATATATCCATTATACCTTAGATATTCACTTCATCCATATCTTCCCAAAATTCTTTTCCAAGCCTTAAAAAAAACACCACCCAAACGTCTCTTTCAAACGTATTGTATAAATATAATCAATAATAAATGCAATTTTCATTCCATACATGAAAAAAAATCAGGTTTTACCCTGATTTTAGTCGTTTTTAGTCGTTTATCTTTTTCCTGCGTCATATATTTCGCCGCTGGCCTTAGGTGCCATGGAGCGACCGCTAAACAATATCAACGCAATGATCGTTATGACATATGGGAAGATCGAATAGAACTCGACAGGCAAGCCCATAAGCATCGGTATGCTTGATGAGAAATAACCCAGGGTCTGTGCAAAACCAAAGAAGATTCCCGCAAACAAGCAGCCCCAAGGATTCCATTGACCAAAGATCAATGTCGCAATTGCCACGAATCCTAAACCATGAACCGTTCCTACATAATAATAGGAAGATGTCGTCATGATCAAAACAGCTCCTGCAAGACCACTTAACGCTCCTGAAATCAATAAGCCCTTCCAACGTGTCTTTACAACATTAACACCCATAGATGCACTGGCTTGCGGATATTCACCACATGATCTTAAACGTAAGCCGAATGGTGTCTTATAAACCAGATACCAGGTCAGCACGACCAAGAAGAACGCAATATAAGTTGTGATATAAGCGTTCTGAAAGAACATCGGACCAATGACCGGAATATCCTTTAAGATCGGAACATTAATTCGCGTAAACGAAGAAGTCATCGCATAATAATCAGATTGCTTCTTACCATCAAAAAGTATCTGACAGAAATAAATCGTCAATCCGCCGGCCAATACATTCAAGGCTGTACCCGAAATTGTCTGATCCGCACGGAAATGAATCGAAGCAACACCATGGATCGCAATAAACAACATACCTGAAATAATTGCGACAAGAAGAGCCAGCCAAGGTGTGATCGTATTTGGAACACCGCCTCGTTCACAGAATATGATCGTACAGCAAGCCACAAAGGCACCGATCTGCATCGTACCATCAACAGCAATATTGACAATACCGCATCTCTCCGAATACAAACCACCTAATGCACCAAGAATCAGAGGAACCGCACTCATAAGTGCCAAAGGAAACATTTGATAAAGCAATTCCATTATACGTTACCTCCTTCCGGTTTTTCTTCAATCTCTTTCTTTTTTATCTTTCTTTCACTAATTTTATCTAAAAGCAATACAATTGCATACTGAATAGCCACCAGATAAATGATGATCGCTTGTATCAGCTCACTGATTTCCTTTGGAATATTGAATAGCTGTAAATTTCCGCTCGCTGCCTTGAATAAACCAAACAGCATACCGGCCAGAAGAACTCCAATACCCGTAGAACCACCTACCAGCGCCACAGAAATACCGTCGAAGCCAAAGTTATCGAAAGATGTAAAGATTCGTCCATAACGATAAATTCCAAGAATCAGCAGCGCTCCGGCAATTCCCGTAAGTGCACCTGAAATCATCATCGACATCGTGATATTTCTTTCAACCTTCATACCTGCAAAGCGAGCCGCTTCCTTATTAAAACCGGTAGCACGCAGGCTGTATCCAAAGGTCGTCTTTTCAATCACGAACCAAAATAAGACGACAGCCAGAAGGGCAACGATAAAGCCCCAGTTAAACTGTGAAGTCGAATTAGAAAACACCTGTTTCAATTCAGCGCTTTCCATGATCGCAATCGTACGATCGTTCGTATTCGGATCGATCGGCAAAAAGACTTTTGTAAACCATGCACAGGCATACATACCACAGTAATTCATCATGATACAGATAACGACCTCATTGATACCACGATAAGCCTTTAGAAAGCCCGGCAAGAATCCCCAAAGCGCACCGGCTGCTGCCGCTGCCAGGATACAGGCAATCGGATGAATGATCGGCGGCAATTTAACCAACAATGCGACCGCTGCCGCTGCCGTACTTCCGGCAATGATCTGACCTTCACCACCAATATTGAACAAACCTGTACGATAAGCAAAAGCCACAGATAAACCGGTCATGATGATCGGCACTGCATTTAAGAACCAGTTCAATACATACATGATATTGAAAGAACCAAGATTCTGTAAGTTAAAGCCTGTCATCGAACGAACAAGTGCTGTCAGCAAATCAAATGGACTTCTTCCGGTAAGGATAGTAAGAAGAAAGGCAAATATAAGACCCACAGCAACAGCAATCAATGAAATTGTTAGATGACTATGCTTTTTCTCACCGCTGTCTTTACGTTTTGTTGTAACCTTCAGTTTAGATTTCATACTACTGCCTCCACTCTCTTCAACGAACCAGCCATCATCAGACCCAATACGTTCTCATCTACATCTTTCTGATATACCAAGCCACTCAGCTCTCCATCATGAATAACAGCAATACGATCCGACAGATTCATGATTTCATCAAGTTCAAATGATACTAACAGAACCGCCTTCCCTTTATCTCTTTCTTCAACGATTCGTTTATGAATATACTCAATGGCACCGACATCCAAACCACGCGTCGGCTGAACGACCAGCAGCAAATCACTGGAACGATCAATTTCACGAGCTATGATCGCTTTCTGCTGATTACCACCTGACATGCTTCGCACGATAGTATCCTTACCTTGACCGCTGCGCACGTCAAACTGTTCGATCAGCTTATCCGCATATTGATCGATTTCATTTTTCTGCAGGATACCATGCTTAGAAAAAGGTTCACGATCATAATAATGTATGACAAAATTTTCTTTTAACGTAAAATCCAAAACCAATCCATGCTTATGACGATCCTCCGGTACATGTGCCATTCCCGAATCCAATCGTTTCTTGATAGGAAGCTTTAATATATCTTTTCCTTTCAAAATAACTTGACCGCTCTCAGCCTTACATAGACCTGTCAATGCATAAACAAGCTCCGTCTGGCCATTTCCGTCAATACCGGCAAGTCCGACGATTTCACCTGCTCGCACATCCAGGCTGAAATTCTTAACAGCCATCAGGCCTTTCACATTTTTCACACAAAGATCCTTGATCTCCAGAACCTTTTCCTTTGGATGTGCTTCACCCTTTTCAACGGCAAAGCTGACATCACGGCCAACCATCATTCTGGCCATCTCTTCTTCAGAAGTCGTCTTGACATCTATTGTTCCGATACATTTTCCTTTTCTTAAAACTGTACATTTATCTGCTGCTTCTTTGATTTCCTTTAACTTATGTGTAATCAAAAGAATTGTTTTTCCCTCTTTGACAAGATTACGCATGATATGCATCAGTTCATGAATTTCCTGTGGTGTTAAAACCGCCGTCGGTTCATCAAAGATGAGGATATCTGCATTACGGTACAACATCTTCAAAATTTCCACACGCTGCTGCATCCCTACGGAAATATCACGGATCTTCGCATATGGATCAACATTTAAACCATATAATTCACTCAATTCTTTGACACGTGCCGCAGCCTTTTTCATGTCGATCGTTCCGAATTTTCCCTTCGGTTCAGCTCCTAATATAATATTTTCCGTTACCGTAAAACATTCAACCAGCTTAAAGTGCTGATGAACCATTCCTATACCTAACTGGTTGGCAACATTAGGATCGCTGATCACAACCTCTTTCCCCTTAACTTTGATCGTTCCCGAAGTTGGCTGATACAGACCGAATAAAATTGACATGATCGTCGATTTTCCAGCACCGTTTTCACCCAGCAATGCATGCACGGTGTTTTCTTCAACACGCAGCGTTACATTATCATTTGCGCGAATACCCGGAAAATCCTTAGTAATATTCAGCATTTCTATTGCATAGGCCATTCTTTTTTTCCTCCTGCTTTTTTATTATTATATCATTTAATGATATGTATATAAAGAAACTTTTATTTTATTTCTGTCCGATTCGTTAATTTTGAAATGATAATAAAAGACGGCTTGATCATTTTTATCTTGATCCTGCCGCCTTTTTTATAATACGCTATTCAATGCTTATTCCTGAGAAGTTGCACCTGTAAAGCTGGTATTAGGATTATCTGCGTTTGTAACCGGAGTATCGCTGACAGTGATCTCACCATCAAGAACCTTCTGCTTATACTCTTCTACCGTTTTCAGGACTTCTTCTGACAGGTTAGGGTTTTCATCAGGTAATCCGACACCATTATTTGCTAATGAATAAGTGTAGATACCACCTTTGAATGTACCGTCTGCTACTGCTTTACATGCATCATAAGCAGCTGTATCAACACGTTTCATCATGGAAGTCAGAATGACAGACTGAGTCTTATCATCATCATAGAATCCCTGTTCGTACTGATCGCTGTCAACACCGATGACCCATTTCTGGTTTCCGGCCAATGTAGCCTCTTTGGCAGCCTCAATAACACCGTTTCCAACTCCACCAGCAGCATGGAAGATAACTGAACATTCAGCAAACTGCTTTTCAGCCAATGTCTTACCTAAAGCAATGTTATCGAAAGAGTTAGCATTATCGAATAAAACCTTCATGTTTGGATCAACAGCCCAAACACCTGCCTGATATCCGGCATAGAATCTCAGCATTGATGCACTGTCACCACCGGTGATATAACCAACAGTGTCTTCACCTAATTCCTGAGCCTTTAAAGCCGCAACAACACCTACAAGGAATGATCCTTCATGTTCTGTAAAGCCTACCTGCATGACATTCGTATATTTGTCAGCATCCAGCCAGTTAACATCAATAACCAACATCTTCTGGTTTGGATAAGTTTCAGCCATCGTCTGAATAGCTGTATCGAACTTATAGCCGGCAGCTACGATCAGATCTGCTTCTTCATCCGCAAATGTTGACAGGTTTGGTACATAATCAGCATCAGCTTTTGATTCGATATACTTCGGAGCTTCAGTATATCCCATTTCATCGTAAAAATCCTGAATTCCCTTGTAACTCGTTTGGTTGAAAGACTTGTCATTAATTCCGCCTGTATCAGTTACGAAACCAACAGAAATTTGATCTGTGTCACCGCCTTCGCCGTTGCCAGTACATGCGACTAAACCAACAGACATCATGGCAGCTAAAGCAACTTTTAATAATTTTTTCATTTGATCCTCCTATAAAAGTTTCCTTTCTATTTGAATAATAACCTTTTTTAGTGTCTTTGTCAATGAATATTAAAGCGTTTACATGTATTTTAATGATATATTTTAGTTTACTTGCATTTTCAGTAACAAATGATTTATAAATCATTTAATTTCAAATCTTTCACTTTCTAAAATAAAAAGGCCTTCTAAAAAAGACCCCTTTTAACAATAATTTTATTTTTGTTCATCAACCGGCGGCACCATTTCCGCATAGCTCTTCAGAAGCTCAGGCGTACTCGTATAATAACGCTTATCCTTATTAAGTGCTGCGATATCAGCCATTTCATCATCATCCAATACAAAGTCAAACAGATCAAAATTATCACGGATATGATCAGGATTCTTCGAACCCGGAATCACGATATTTCCCTCCTGCAAATGCCAGCGAAGAATGATTTGCGCATTGCTCTTATGATATTTTTTCGCAAGCCTTGTAAATACTTCTTCCTGAAGCAATGCCTTATCACCATGCCCAAGCGGATACCATGCCTGAATCGCAATATCTTCCTTAGATAAGAAATCTTTTAACTCCTTCTCTTGTGAATAAGGATGAATTTCTGTTTGTAAAACAGACGGTTTGATCTCACAAATATTTAAAATTTCCTGAATCTGTTCCTTAGTAAAGTTAGATAACCCGATAGCTCTAACCTTACCCTCTTTATAGGCTTTTTCCATTAAACGATAACCAGCGATATAATTGCCCGCCGGCTGATGAATCAACAGCAAATCAATATAATCGGTATTCAAACGTTCCAATGTTTTTTCGACAGCATCCTCCTGTTCATAAAACGATGGCCATAACTTAGTTTCCAAAAAGATTTCTTTCCGATCGACACAAGATTTCCTCATTCCTCTTCCAACAGCTTTCTCATTAACATAAGCATTGGCCGTATCAATTAAACGATAACCATTTTCCAAAGCACTCACCACTGAAGCTTCGGCTTCATCCGGACTCAAAAGAAATGTACCAATACCTGCCATTGGCATTTCAACACCATTATTTAATTTTATATACATCTGTTTGCTCATCTGCATTTCCTCCTGTACTTACAGTTGAATTATATCCTGAATCATCAAGATTAAGAAGTTTTTCTTAGTTATGATGTATATACCTTATAGTAAAAAAGATGGAAAAACTTCCATCTTTAAACGATAATTGTATGAATGGCACCTAATTCAACAGCCTTTTTCTTCAATGCCTCACATTCCTCTTCACTGGCTATATCATGTCCCATTTTCTCAAGGGCATCTTCACG
>NZ_CALVGS010000026.1 GCF_944327115.1 uncultured Traorella sp. | reverse complement strand
ATGTTAAGAAACGATTGTTCCGGCTTCACCTGAAAAAGTCCCTTTGAGATGGATACGAATCTTATTTTTACGTGCATATTCAACACACTGATCATGAAGGACACGGCATCGAAGAGAAAGCATATGATGATAGGTGATTTCCTGATAACGTTTCGCATGAATATTTTTTTTTGGATCGCTGTCATAGATCCCGTCAACATCGGTATAGATTTCAACTTCATTGACCTGAAGCATCTTGGCAACCAAAACCGTAGTATAATCACTGCCTCCTCTGCCTAAGGTCGTAATCTCACCAAGGCTGTTCATCGCCACGAAACCGCAGACGATGAGGACATCATAGGCTTCTAATAATTTGCTGATCTCAGTATTATCTAATTTGATGACGTTGGCACACTCATAGTTATCATCCGTAATGATCCCGCTTTCCCGAAAGCTTAATGCATAGGCATTTAATCCCATTTCTCTTAGCTTGGCACAAAAGGAAATGCTGCTGACCAGCTCGCCCATGCTTAACAGACGTGCCTTTTCCTGCTCGCTTAAATAAGCGTTTCCCAGATCGCTCAATGTATCGGTAGCATAGGGATCTCCCTTTCTGCCCATCGCTGAGATAACGACGACTACCTTACTGTTCTCACTCATTTTTTTCACAATATCTAAAGCATATTGACATCTTTCATCATTGGAGATGGAAGTGCCGCCGAATTTGCATATCTTACATGTCATGATCTCACCCACACTTTAGGTTATGAAAGTTTTATAGATAGGAATGGGCAGTATGATTGCAGCTTAAGTTTTATCAAGAACAGCCGGCTTAGATCCGTTCAAATAAATGTGTGGGTATAAATGGGATAAGAAGTGATAAAAATTTTATAAAAATACTAAAATTTCATGATTCTTTCACATTATTTTGTTACAATAGAATAAAGGAAGTGAAGATATGAAAAAAGTGATTTGTGTTGTAGAAGATGAAAAAGATTTGAATGAATTAGTGAAACGCTATCTGGAAAAAGAAGGATATGAGGTCAGAAGCTATTATACATATGAACAGGCAAGCATGCATACGGTCGATGATGATGTTCATTTGTGGATCTTGGATATCATGCTGGATGATAAATCAGGTTTTGATCTGATCGAGGAAATCCGTTTGCAGGGGAAGGATATCCCGGTGATCTTCATGTCTGCCCGTGATAAGGAATTTGACCGCATCATCGGTCTGGAAAAGGGAAGTGATGATTATATCACTAAACCATTTTCCCCTAAGGAATTGGTGCTTCGTGTAAATAATGTCATTAAAAGAACGTATAAAACAGAGAATACGCGAATTCAGATCGATTCTTATGAGCTGGATGAAGAACAGCGCAAGGTCTTTGATAATGATAAAGAAATTGATCTGACTACCAAGGAATTTGATCTTTTGATGATGTTTATTCGCAACAAGGGAATGGCTTTTTCACGAGAAAAGATTTTGGAACTTGTCTGGGAAGATAATTATTTTGGCAGTGATCGTGTTGTCGATGATACACTGCGCCGTTTGCGTAAAAAGCTTCCGAAGCTTCATATCCATACGATTTATGGATATGGCTATCGTTTAGGATAATATGAGCCGCTTAAGGGAGTGGATAAAGAATCTTTCTTTATCCCAGCAGCTTTTTATGCTGATCTTTGTTTTCATAACTTTCTTTGCATCATTTTTCTTTGTTTTTTTAAGTGGTAAGGTAGATGATTTTGTCCGTGAACAGATGAATACGGTCATTGATCGATCACAGGAAATGATTACGAATATGTATCGGGGCAATATTGATCCGAAGATCATCATGGGCTTGCAAACGGATGAAACCTCAATGATGTATAATATTTTTTATACAGATGAGGGAAACTATTCAACAGCCAGTGAAAAGATCAATGCGATGCCGAATCTTTCGATTCAGATTTCTGAAAATATGCGGAAGCAGACAGCGCTTCAGAAACAGGTGGAGCATTATACTTATGAAAATGATGAAAATAAGGCATATTATGCCATCAATATCCTGAGTGATGATTTTGCTTTCGTAACGGTGGTTACGAGCGAATACCGTATGAATTACAGGGAAACTTTATTAAGTACGGTGGTGAATATCACGGTATTTGTTGTCGGTCTGTTTTTTGTCGTATTGATGATTTGGATGGCTTCGCTGATCCATCCGCTCAATCAGATCCGTAATTATATTGAGAAGGTCAAATTGGGAGAAGATGCCGAGCTGCGAGTCAACCGTAATGATGAAATCGGTGAATTGGCAGAGGCTATCATCAGCATGCGTCAGGAGCTTTTGCGTCAGGAGCGGGTAAAGGAAGAAATGATTCATAATATTTCCCATGATCTGAAGACGCCGATTGCGACGATCAAAAGTTATGGTGAAAGCATCAAGGATGGTGTTTATCCATATGGCACGTTGGAAAAGAGCGTGGATGTGATCATTAAAAATGCTGAGCGTCTGGAAAAGAAGGTATATTCGCTTTTATATCTGAACCGGGTAGAATATCTGGTTTCTCAGAATACGGGTGAAAAGGAAACGAATATGAAAGAGGTCGTGGAGGAAGTGCTTCAGGCATTGATCATGATTCGTTCGGATATTCAAATTGAAACAGATCTGAAGGATGTCTATTTCTATGGCAGCTATGAGCCATGGCGCATTACGATTGAAAATATCATGGATAATGCCTTGCGTTATGCGAAAGATGTCGTAAAAATAACGGTTGATGAAGATGAGGTAACGATCTATAACAATGGTTCCCAGATTTCTGAGGAAAGACTGGCGACCTTATTCAAACCATTTGAAAAGGGACAGGGCGGACAGTTTGGTATCGGATTGTCGATCGTTCACAAGGTAACATCGGCCAATGGTTATATCGTGAGTGGTGAAAATATGCCGGATGGCGTCATTTTCAGGATCTATCGCGAGCATAAAAAAGAAGGCCGTGAATCCCGCAGAAAACAAAAGAATGACAGTAAAAAAGGCGTGTCCTCATGATGAGGCCACGTCTTTTTTCATGTTTAATTCAAAATAGAAGGTACTTCCTTCATGGAGCCTGCTTGTCACACCATAGGTTGCATGGTGGAGATCCAGAATCTGTTTACAGATATATAGACCTAAGCCGCTGCCGCTGATTTGGCGGGAATGGTTGGCCGAACGGTAGTAGCATTGCCAGATCTTGTCAATTTCACTTTCTTCAATGCCTTCACCAAAATCCTGGATTTCGATACGGATCGTATCTTTTTTTAAGATCTGACGAACGATGACCTTATCTTTGGTATAGTGAATGGCGTTATTTAAGATGTTATAGAAGACCTGTGAAATTTTCATCTCATCGGCGATGACATCAAAATGTTTGTCATAGATGAAATCAATCTGAATATCGCTTAGTGAACGAACACGCTCAATCATATCCAGAAGCATCTGCGTAAGATCAAATCGCTTTTCCTCCAGCTTTTGAGCTCCTGCCTGCAGCTTTGAAAGATCAAGCACATCATTGACCAAACGTGACAGATATTTTGTTTCATTGATGATGACATTTAGATTTTCTTCGTTGTTTTCATCAGGAAGATCACGCATCATTTCTGCATAACCGCTGATCATCGTAAGAGGTGTACGCAGGTCATGGGAGATATTGCTGATCAGCTCATTTCGCAGTTTTTCAACCTGGTGGAGATCCTTGTTGGCCTGATTGAGGGTAGAGCTTAATTCTTCGATTTCAAGATAGCCTTTACCGCTGAAATGTACATCTTCTTTACCAAGCTTTTTTGCGCTGGTATTAAGCTGACGAATAGGGGCAATGATCTTTCTTGATATGTATAGACCCAAAAGGATGGCGATGATGCTCATGCTTATCGTAACGATCGTCAGGATCGTTTTAAGCGTATCAACAGTAGCGTTGATCGGTGAGATCGTGGAATTCATGAACAGATAATAATTGCTTGCTCCTTCTATGATATGCGTATATTGGATTTCATTATAAGAGCGGATGGAGATTGGGATATCCAGCTTGATATCTTCGATATATTCCGTAGTCTGGACCTCTTGCACATAGGTGTTATCATTTTGATAAGCAAGAGAGATTCTTTCCATGAAACGATTGGTAGTCGTTATTTCTCTGACACATTGGCTAAAGGAGCTGCTCCAATAGATAGGCGTACCGTTTTCATCGGCCACAGCAATGCATACATCATTCGTAATGGCAAGCTGATTGATGTATTCACCGATATCGGGATTGGTGATATTGTCGGATATATAATTACCGGCATTCAGGATCGCGTCTGTTTTGATGCTTTTATAAATAGAATCTAAGAGAAAGATTTCCATGATCCATAATAAAAGAAGCATCACGATCACAAAAACAAATAAATAAAAGGGGATCTTAAAACGAATGGATTTTCTATTCAGTTTCAAAGCGATAGCCTACTCCTCTGACAGTAACGATGCAGTCAGCGTATTCTTTGAGATTTTTACGCAATGTCTTAATATGAGTGTCTAAAGTACGGTCATCCCCAAAAAAATCATATCCCCAGACAACAGAAATACATTGCTCACGCGAAAGAGCAATATTTTTATTTTTGATCAGATAGGTCAGCAGATCATATTCCTTTGGTGAAAGATGGGCTCTTTCACCATCAATTTCAACGGTATGTGCCGAATAATTGACTACCAGTCCTTTATAAGTAAATGTATTTTTCTGTGCATTTTGTGTCCTTTTTAAAATTGCCTTGATGCGCATCATCAGCTCCTGCATGCTGAAAGGCTTGACGACATAGTCATCAATATCCATTTCAAAGCCATGGATACGGTCATATTCTTCTCCTTTTGCTGAAAGCATCAGGATAGGTGTATCTGAAAATTCACGGATGCGCTTGGTTGCCGTATAGCCGTCACAATAAGGCATCATGACATCCATGATGATACAATCATAGTGATTTTTTTGAACAGCTTCAATAGCTTCATAGCCATTGGAGGCTTCATCGGCTTCCATATGTTCATAAAGGGCATATTTTTTAATAAGCCCGCGGATCTTTTCTTCATCGTCTACGATTAATATTTTTGGCATGTTATCACCTCTTTCTTTAGTTTAACACATCATTGTGAAATTTTTTTGAAAACAATCAAAAAAGTTGATTAAATGTTTTTCTATGTCATAAAGCGCATATTTTGACAATCAAGGGGTTATGTAGCCATCTTCACATCAACTTCCCATTATTTTTTCATTTTTTATGAACAAATATGTGGTAAAATATGAGATATATAGAATGAATGAAATGATATGAATAGACATAAGGCTATTATCGGAGGCGTTTATGAGTGAATTTATTGAATTTAATGACGTTAAAAAGATATATCATGTCGGTGAAGTAGATATTCCGGCATTAGATGGTGTCAATTTTCAGATCAAAAAAGGAGAATTTGTGGTCATTGCTGGAGCCAGTGGTGCCGGTAAATCAACGATATTGAATATTTTAGGAGGGATGGATTCACCTACCAGCGGTACGATTTATGTGGATGGTGAAGATATTGCCGCCTATGATGCAAGACAATTGACGACCTATCGGCGTCATGATATCGGATTTGTGTTTCAGTTTTATAATCTTGTCCAAAATCTTACGGTGACGGAAAATGTGGAGCTGGCTTGCGAAATCTGTGATGATCCGCTGGATATCAATGAAACGATCAAAAATGTCGGTTTGGCTGATCGTAAAGATAATTTTCCGGCTCAGCTTTCGGGCGGCGAACAACAGCGTGTGGCCATCGCCAGAGCTTTAGCGAAAAATCCAAAGCTTCTGCTCTGTGATGAACCGACCGGTGCCTTGGATTACAATACAGGAAAACAGATTTTGAAGCTTCTTCAGGATACCTGCCGGAAGAATAATATGACGGTGATCGTGATTACTCATAATCTGGCGCTGACGCCGATGGGGGATAAGGTCATTCGAGTAAAAAGCGGTAAGATCGACAGCATTACGATCAATGAAAACCCAGTACCAGTAGAGAGCATTGAGTGGTAATGAAAAAAATATACGTAGATATCTTACGGGAAATCAGAAAAAGCTTTGGCAGATTTTTTTCTATCTTTGCGATCGTTGCGATCGGTGTTGCCTTTTTTGCTGGGGTGAAGGCATCAGCACCGCTGATGAAAGAAACGGCTGACGCTTATTTTGATGAGTATAATTTGCAGGATATTCAGGTTTATTCCACCTTGGGCTTTGTTGATGAGGATATTGATGAATTGCGCAATATCGAAGGTGTTGAAGGTATTCATGCCACCAATAGCGTGGATGTCGTATTCATGATCGATACGACAGAATATGTCTATAAGGTCATGACTTTGCCTGAAGATATGAGCGCTTCGAATAAAGATTATATCAATCAGGCTGTCTTGGTCGAAGGAAGGCTTCCTGAGTCGGAAGATGAGTGTGTGGTAGAGGAAGGCAAGATCATGACAGACGGCCCTCAGATCGGTGATGTCCTTCAGCTGTCAAGCGGTACGGATGAGCCGCTTGAAGATACGTTGAATCATACTGAGCTGAAAGTGGTCGGCAAGGTTAAGATTCCTTATTATCTTTCTTATCAAAAGGGAAGCAGCAGTATCGGTGATGGTTCGCTGGATGGTTTTCTTTTGACGTTTGATGATAATTTTAAAAGTGATATTTATACGGAAGTTTATATTACGGCAGAGGGCGCAAAAGCATATAATTCTTATGATGATGCTTATTTTGATGATGTGATCGATCCGCTCGTCAACCGTATCGAACAGCTTGGTAAAGAGCGTGCTTCATTGCGTACAGAAGAGATCAAGGCGCAGGCCTTGGAAGAATATCAGAAAAATGAAGATGAATTCAATCAGCAGAAGCAGGATGTTGAAAACCAGCTGGAAGAAGCGGATAAGCAGCTGCAGTCCGGATATGAGGAACTGGTCTATAATGAGAATCGTATCAAAGACATGAAGTCAGCGATCGAATTGCTTCAAACACAGGGACAGGCCCAGATCGAAAGTGCCCGGACGCAATTGGAGATGTTAAAAGCACAATTGGCGATGGGTGGCAGCAGTGCCCAGGTGCAGGAGCTGCAGAGCATGCTGGATGAGGTCAATCAGCAGATCGATGCCTTGCCTGAAGAAGATAAGGTATTGACGAATGAAGATTATTTTGATCTGCGGATGCGCCAGCAGATGCTTGAATTGATGATTGAAATTGCTAACGGCGAGGCGACCCGTGAACAGCTGCAAGCAGCCATTACGGCTCAGGAGGAAAGCATTGCCCAGATGGAAGAGGATCTGAATCAGCAGCTGGCCGATTATGAAGAACAGATCGCTCAGGGCGAAGCACAGGTTGCCCAGGGCAGGATCGATTATGAAAACGGTGTTAAGGAACTGGAAAATAATCGCAGAATTGCAGAGGAAGAGCTGACGGATGCACAGGAACAGCTCGATAAGGCAAAAAGCGATATCGAAAATATGTCAGAAGGCGAATGGATCGTCTTGGATCGTCAGTCACATTATTCTTATATGGATTATGGAAGCAGTGCAGATCGCATGGATTCGATTGCCAAGATATTTCCGCTCTTCTTCTTCCTGGTTGCTGCCTTGATCTGTCTTACTACGATGACCCGTATGGTAGATGAACAGCGCAGCGTCATTGGTACATTTAAGGCTTTGGGATATTCGAAGGGCACGATTGCCATGCGTTATTTGAGCTATGCCTTCATATCCAGTGTTTGCGGCTGTGTCGTTGGTGTGTTGGTTGGCTTTGCGGTTTTCCCGACACTGATTACTCATTTGTGGAATATGATGTACACCTTGCCGGACGCTCATTTTACTTTCTATTGGGATCTTGCCCTCATGGCAAGCGTCAGCTGTATTGCTATCGTCCTGTTGGCAACATGGCTTGCCGTTTATAAGGAATTAAGGGAAACGCCGGCCTTGCTGATGCGTCCAAAGGCTCCTTCCAATGGTAAAAGGATATTCCTGGAAAGAATTCCGTTCATATGGAAAAGGCTCTCTTTTACACGTAAGGTAACATTCAGGAATTTATTTAGATATAAGAAGCGTTTCTTCATGACGGTCATTGGTATTAGCGGCTGTACAGCGTTGCTTGTTGCCGGCTTTGGTATTCAGGACTCGATCGGCGGCATCGTTTCCAATCAGTATGAAGATCTTCAGAAATATCAGGTCAGCGTTACGATCAACAGCGATAAGAACGTTGTAGAAAAAGAAGAGATCGTGGATACGGTCAATCAGATGGATCATGTTGATGAAACGATCTTGATTGCTCAGCAAAGCGGCAGTGCCAATATCAAGAACAAAGACCAGTCAGTTGATCTGATCGTCGTTGACGATGAAGAAGCTTATAAGGATTTTCATGTATTGCGTGACCGCAGGACTCATGCGGAAGTTGAAATACCAAAAAGCGGGGTGCTTGTCAGCGAGAAGATGGCAAGTGATATGGGCTTGAAAGTCGGAAGTGCATTCAGATGTACTTCAAATGGCAGCTCGGTAGAATTTACCGTTGAAGGTATCTTTGAAAATTATGTGGGCCACGTCATTATCATGAATGGTGATACGTATAAGGCTACCTTTGGAATAAGTGCGAAACCGACACAACTGTTGATTCGCATGGACGAGAGCAATGAAGAAAACGACAGTGCATTGGGAAGTGCTTTAACAGGCATTGATGGTATCGAAAGCATCGTATTTTATCGTGGTAGCGCCGAATCGTTTGAAAACATGATATCTTCACTTTCGATCATTGTTGTTGTCTTGGTGATCTCTGCAGGCTTGCTGGCATTTGTGGTATTGTATAATCTGACCAATGTCAATATTTCAGAACGTATCCGTGAAATTGCGACATTAAAGGTGCTTGGTTTCTATGATAAAGAGGTCAGCAATTATGTATTCCGTGAGAACCTGCTTCTCAGTCTTATTGGTTCACTATGTGGATTGGCATTAGGAACCGGACTGCATCGGATGATCATGGCATTGGCAGAGCTTGACAGCGTAATGTTTGGCCGCATCATTGAAGTGAAGTCATATTTGATATCACTTGTGATGACGATGTTCTTTGCATGGATCGTTGCCCGTGTCATGCATTTTAAACTGAAGAAGATTCCGATGGTCGAATCTTTGAAATCAGTAGAATAGGAGATTTATGATATATATTGGTGGCTATGCGGCAGAAAATAACCGCGGTATTTATCTGTTGAATGATGATCTGAGTCTTCATCATCAGATCTGTGATGATGAGGGTACAAGTTATTTTGATGTGGATGAGCAAAATATTTATACGATATTAAAAAGAAATGACAAAGGCGGCGTCGCCGTCTTTGATCATGACGGTAAGGAAAAGGCCTGTCGTCTTTTTGATAAGAAACCGGGCTGTTTCATCAAAAAATATAACGGACGTATCTATTGTGCCTATTATCATGATGCTTGTGTTCAGATTTTCGATGAGCAGCTGACACTGCTTCATGAGCTTATTTATCCTCAGGGAAGCAAATGTCATTGTGTAGATTTTTTTAAAGATAAATTTGCTGTTGTCTGTTTAGGATTGGATCTGATCTGTTTTTATGATTATGACTTTCATTTTCTTGAAGCCTTTGAATTTCCTAAAGGAAGCGGGCCTCGTCATATGGTCCATACCCAAGATGAGAAACAGTTGATGGTCATCACAGAATTAAGCAATCAATTATTTATATTGGATAGCAAAGGCAATGTTGAAGAAGTCTTTTCGATCAAAGAAAAGGAGGATGTCGTGACGACAGGTGCAGCCATTCGTCTTAGCGCCGATGAGAAGCATCTTTACACTTCGACAAGAGGACAGGATATCCTTAAGCACTTTGTATATGATGAAAGATGGCAAGAGGTACAGTGCATTCATTTAAAAGGCTCTTTGCCAAGAGATTTCCAGCTTTTTGAGGATGCATTAGTCGTTGGTTATCAGGGAAGCTGTTTAGTAGAAAAGATGCAGCTGGATCATGATTATGTAGGTGATGTGATTCAGAGCGCAAATTATGATAAGATCGTATGTATCAAGTAAAGGAAGCAAATGCTTCCTTTCAGTATAATATAGGAGAAATTATGAGGTTTAAAAACATTATTTTTGATTTTGGTAATGTCCTTTCAGTTTTCAATGCAGATCGGTTGTTGGAGCTGTGTACTCCGGCTTATCATGAAGCTATGAAAAAAGCTATTTTCCATGACTGGGATGCATTGGATGATGGAACGATAACTTATGAGGATTATATTGGACAGACATTATGTATGTCGGATAGAAAAGACTGGGAAGCCATACGTATGTTTTTTGATCGATGGTATCTGGCCTTGGAAGATATCGAAGAGGTACAGGCATGGGTACATGAATTAAAAAGGGAAGGTTATCATTTGTATATTTTATCAAATGCACCTGTCATATTTGAAGAAAACGTTCATGTGTATCCAATTGTGAAGGAATTTGATGGAGCTGTTTATTCAGGAAGCATTCAGCTTTCTAAACCGGATAAAGCTATCTATCATTATCTTTTAGATAAATATCAATTAAAAGCAGAAGAATGTTTTTTCATAGATGATAAACCACGTAATGTAGAGGCAGCCAGACAATGTGGTATTGAAGCTATGGTGTATCATCAGAATTTAAAAAAAAACAAAAAAGCAATTCTAGTATAAAAAGAATATAAGTCTGAAATCATGTCTTGAATGAAGAAAAATGCTGATGTGATGTTATGAAAGGGACGGATTATTAAGGATTGAGCTATTTTTGAATTATTGAAAAAAGGAAGTTTTATCAGATGATGAAAAAGCCTCAGTAAATATATTTTTAGCTGTCATTTATTCTTGTTAATCAATAAGCTCTGTGATAAATTAAAGTTATAAGAATACAGAAAGGAGCTTGACAAGAATGAAAGAAATTGCGACAATTTTAAACAAGCAATTATTTAGTGCATTTTTTCGTATGTCAGACTCTGAAGAAACAAAGGGCGTTTTTTGTCCATGAGGACAAATGCGCTTTTTTTCTGTGCTTTAGAAAGGAGTAGAAGATGTTGAAGAAGACAATAGGATTTATTTTATCATTCTTTTTATGCTTGAGCATAAGTGGTATTCAATTGAATGCTCAAGAAAATGTGATTCAGATTTCTACGGCAGATGAGTTGGTCAAATTTGCAGATGAAGTCAATCAGGGTAATTATTCAGGAAATGCTGATATTGTTGTGAATCTGGAAACAGATATTGATTTGAATGGCATGGAATGGACGCCGATTGGTATTGATGGAGATCATTATTTTTCAGGTACTTTTAATGGAAATGGACATACGATCAGTAATTTTAAAATAACTGTAGGATCTTACCAGTATACAGGCTTTTTTGGAATTTCGGACTGTGACATTATGAATTTAAATTTGTCGGGAATTATTTCCTCAGATAGTTTTCTTAATGGAAGCGGGGCAGATATGGCTGGAAGTTTTGCAGGTTATCTGATTGGTGGTAATATCAGCAATTGTACGAGTTATGTAGATTTCACATTCAGTGGCGTTCAGGGATATGTCATAGGCGGAATAGCAGGTGCAATTGAAAATGGAAGTATTACGTACAGTTTCTTTGATGGCAGTTATTATAATGATGGTATGTCCAATTCAGTTCATGCCGGCGGAATTTGTGGTATTGGTGCAAATGTTGAGATTATCAATTGCGCCAACATGGCAGATTTCTATGGCCTTGACTATTTTGGAGGCATTATAGGACAAGCGCAGGGTACGACTGTCATAAAAAACTGTTTTAATACAGGTACAATTGATGTAGGAGAAAATGGACCATTCCATGGTTCCTGTTATTTTGGCGGAATCGTCGGAACGGTATATTCATCGCCTAATTTAACTGGAAATCTGACGATAGAGAGCTGTTATCATGCAGGTGAAATTATCGGGCACACTCAAAATGATCAGATTGGTGCTCTGATTGGCGGCGTCAATATGTCAACATCTTACCAGAATACTATTACAGCTTATAATAATTACTATATGACGGGTGATTTTAACACGATTGCAAATGCTCAGCGTAATCCATTGAACGTTGTATATATAAATTCAGATGGTGAGAGCATCACTTCTGATGAAATAGGCAGATCAATGGCTTTAGAAGATATGGAATCTTTAGCTTTTTTGAAAGAAATTAATCAAAATGGTGGTAATTATGTGTTTAATGAAGATGGTACTCCTTTAATTCCGGAAAAGACCTTTGATATTACGGTTAATACGTCACCAGAGGATGCACAGGTATCTTTTATTTCTGAGGATAATACGAAATATAGTGTTGAGAATCATCAAGTATCTTTACCGGTAGGACAATATACAGTTTTGATAGAAAAAGAAAATTATCATTCAATTCGTGAACAAGTAACGATTACCTATGATATCTCTACTCATACTCTTAATTATGAATTAGTATTGTTAGATGCAGATTACAGGAATGTAGAAGATGCTGTTGCTAAAGCCAATGATCTTGATTCAGAACTCTATAAAGATTTCTCAGGTGTGGAAAAAGCTATCGCTGGTGTAGTTTATGATTTAGATATCACACATCAGGAAGAAGTCAATGCCATGGCTAAAGCTATAGAGGATGCCATCAATGCCTTAGAGTATAAAGATGCTGACTATACGGCAGTCAATGATGCGATTGCCAAGGCAGAGGCTTTAAATCCAGAGGATTATGTTGATTTTACACATGTAAGTGATGCGATTGATGCAGTTGTAAAGAATT
>NZ_CALVGS010000025.1 GCF_944327115.1 uncultured Traorella sp. | reverse complement strand
GAAACGATCAGTTATGATTTTACCTGTCCCGAATTCCATGAATTGAAAGAAAAGTATCAGTTAACAGCTATTGCGGAAAAAGGCAGTGATTTTCAAAAGGCAAAACGCCTGCTTCATTATTTTGCTCCAAGACTTCATCACAATTCCTGGTATGACAATCATATCGAATGCAATGCCTTGAAGTTATTAGAATATAGTTTAAATAATAAAGAACATGGTATCAATTGTTTAAATAAATCAAAGATCTTAGAAGAATGCTGTCTGGCACTTCAGATTTATGCCAGAAGGGTTTCGATTCTTCCTTATTCACCTTATGATTATGATAACCATGTCGTTGTTGAGATCTTTGATCGTCAGCTTAATAAATGGATCATGCTGGATCCTACGACTGATGGCTATTTTATTGATGAAAATAAGCTTCCTTTATCATTGTTAGAAATCAGAGATAGATTTGCCAATGATGAATTTGTAACCTTTGTAACGTTAACCAATCGGCTCGATCATCTTGACAATCTAAGAAAGAAGCATATGGATATCAATCAGTATATCTGCAAGAATCTCTTTTATTTCATGATCGATCAGGAATGTAAATTTGGTGAACCTGAGCATCGTTTGATTTTCTGCCCGACTTCCTATTCTGTTAAAAAGAACAAAATAGCTAATCTTAAATACAGGATCAAATATCTGCCGGAAGAAAACAAAAAGATGGAAAATAAATTTAAACAGTCACTCTCTGAAATGATAAATTCACAAGAACCTTCAAAAACAAATATTGAAAATATGGCCAAGGCTCCTATTTAAAATAAGTGTAAAAACAGTTTACTTTTTGTTTGAAATATCATAAAATTTAAATGTATGTGAATTAGAAAAGGAGAGGAATCATGAAAATTTCATCACTGCAAAAAGCAAGATATGAGTATTCCCCAAAGCTTCCGGGAATGCTTCGAAACGGTATTGCGGATATTTGTGTGAAGGAAGGCGAAGAAACGCAGAGCGTTGCTAATCAGGATAAGATCAAGGCACTTTTCCCGAACACGTATGGAAAAAAGGAAATTACGTTTGCGAAAGGAGAAAATACTTCCAAAGCCAAGAAACAGGTCGTAGGTGTCATTCTTTCAGGCGGACAGGCTCCGGGAGGACATAACGTTATCTGCGGTCTTTATGACGCTTTAAAAGCGACAAATCCTGAAAATGTGCTTTATGGATTTAAAAATGGTCCGATCGGACTTATTGAAGATGATTATCTGATCTTTGATGATGAATATATCAATGAATACCGTAATACGGGTGGCTTTGATATCATCGGTTCAGGAAGAACCAAGCTGGAAACAAATGAACAGTTTGCGATCGTTGCGGAAGTATGCAAGAAGCATGGAATTACAGCCATCGTCATCATCGGTGGTGATGACTCAAATACCAATGCTGCGGTACTTGCTGAATACTTTGCTGCTCATGATACAGGTGTTCAGGTCATCGGTTGTCCTAAAACGATTGACGGCGATCTGAAGAATGACGATATCGAATGTTCATTTGGTTTTGATACAGCAACAAAGACTTATAGTGAAATCATTGGTAATATTGAAAGAGATGCCAATTCTGCTAAGAAATATTGGCACTTTGTCAAGGTCATGGGACGCAGTGCTTCTCATGTTGCTTTGGAATGTGCTCTGGAAACACAACCGAATATCTGTCTGATCTCTGAAGAAGTTGCGGAAAAGAAGATGTCACTTTCCCAGATTGCAGATTACATTGCTGATTCTGTTGAAAAAAGAGCTGCTAAGGGCATGAACTTTGGTGTTGCAATCATTCCTGAAGGCGTGGTTGAGTTTGTTCCCGAGTTCTCTGTATTGATCCAGGAAATCAATGAGCTTCTTGCCGGAAGCAAGGCTGAGGCTTTCAATGCACTGCCTGCTTGGGCTGATAAATATGCCTTTATTGAAAAGGGTCTGACAAAGGAATCTATGGAAGTATTTGCGATCCTTCCGGAAAGCATCCAGCAGCAGTTGTTCCTTGAAAGAGATCCTCATGGAAATGTTCAGGTTTCTTTGATCGAATCTGAAAAATTATTCTCAGCTTTAGTAAAAGATAAATTGGAAGAAAGAAGAAAAGCCGGTACATATAAGGGTAAATTCAGTGCTTTACATCACTTCTTAGGTTATGAAGGAAGATGTGCCTTCCCTTCTAACTTCGATGCTGATTACTGCTACTCGTTAGGTTACAATGCTTTCATGCTGATCCAGTATGGCTATAACGGTTATTTATCAAAAGTATCCAATCTTTCTAAGCCGGCAAGTGAATGGGTAGCCGGTGGTATGCCGATCACAAAGATGATGAATATCGAAAGAAGACATGGTGAAGATAAGCCGGTTATCAAAAAAGCTCTTGTAGAGCTGGAAGGCAAGCCATTCAAATATTTTGAAGCTCACCGTGAAGAATGGGCTGAAAATACATGCTTCGTTTATCCAGGTGCTATTCAGTATTACGGACCGTCAGAAGTATGTGACATCACAACTAAGACATTGGCTTTAGAAAAAGGTACTTTAGAATAAAACATAACAAAGGTGATCGCTTGATCACCTTTTATCATGATCAAACAAAAAAAAGACTTATGATCGCTCATAAGCCTTTCAATATTTATTTTGTAAGCTTGCTGGCAGCAGCCTTATCCAGAATAACAATAACATCTTTGTGATCCTGTAAAGCACTTGCCGGACAGCTTGTATCTTTTGGACCTTCAATCATGGCCTTCACTGCATCTGCCTTGTTTTCACCTGTGGCAATCAATAATACTTTATTCGCTTTCATGATTGTCGCAATACCCATTGTGATCGCATGAGTTGGCACCTGATTGATATCATTATCAAAGAAACGGGCATTATCTTTTCTTGTTCTTTCCTGAAGCTCTACGATATGAGTGGTTTCATCAAAAGAAGTACCTGGTTCATTAAAACCAATATGTCCATTTCCACCTAATCCTAAAAGCTGAATATCTACCTGGTAATTTTCCATTGC
>NZ_CALVGS010000024.1 GCF_944327115.1 uncultured Traorella sp. | reverse complement strand
TTATCCGGTACAGATACTATCAGATTCTCTGCATTCTTAAAAACAGTTAAATAATCCGACTGACTCTTAACATTCAAATAAAAATTACACATCACGAATACAGAAAAAATACATAAAGTGAATAATATTATGGTTCCTAACGTATCCGCTATTCTTGAGTGAAGATTATGCAACGATAGCCATAAGGTTTCTTTTTCGCTTTTATGATGGATCTCTTTTCCTTGCTTGCTTTTCTCATGTTCATGAATCATTTCATCGCTGATGACCACTCCCTGTTCCATGCGTATGATGCGGTCGGCATATTTCTCTGCCAAGGCAATGTCATGGGTCACAAAGAGTATCTGAACGTCTTCTGATATTTTCTTCAATTCTTCCATCAGAAGTATCACGTTCTCATGATCTAAGGCTGCTGTCGGTTCATCACATAACAGAAGTCCCGGCTGATGAAGCAATGCTCTTATGAATTGTACCCGTTTTTTCTGTCCGTTGGATAACTTCTTAACTTTCTTGTTTTTATGTTCTTCCAGCTGGAATTCTTTCAGATAATGATGAATCATTTCTTTGTCCTGACTGACAAGAAAGAGATTTTCCCATACGCTCATTTCTTCAAAAAGATGAAAATCCTGTGTCAGATAATCAAAATGAGGAACATCCAGAAGCTCTCCTTCATAGCTCTCCCTGCCGCTGATGATTTCTAAAAGCGTAGTCTTGCCACACCCACTGGGTCCCAACAGCATAATGATGCCGTTATGATTTAGATCTAATGTGATACCTTTGAGTGCTTCGACATTATCTTTTTTATTATGATAGACTTTTCTTATATTGATGAGCTTCATAATTTTCCCTTTCATCTTTACCATTCGTTAATAAAACACAAAATTATCTGATTTTCTTAAATTCATATACGCTACTAAAATAAATAGCAGGACTTAAAGAGAGATTACCATTTTTAGTTTTTCGAAAAAAAGGTCCTTCACCTAATTGAGAAGTAAGATACCAATACTCCCCATCCTGCTGATAAATATAGCCGGATTGCATGATATCATCTTTAAAATAAGTGTAATATAAGTCACCACTAAAGATATATTTACCATTCTTTATACTTACTGACATCTCAGAATCATCACTGACATACTGGTACGTGCCATCAATATTACTAAAACCCGTATATCTGGTACCCAAATATACCGCAAATAATATACTCATTATAAATAGTAATTTCTTCACGATGATCATCCCCTTTCCCAAATCATTAAAATCTCATAAGATAATGCTTACACTTATATTGTAAGTGTTTTCAATCTTTTTGTAAATATATTATTTATCTCTAAATATACTTTAATTAAGAATATAGAGTGAGGCAAACTCACTCTATATTTTGTATTTTCTAGTTAAGATAAGTTCTAATATGATCGTGATAAAAGCAATACTCACCAAAGCCATCAGAAGCATACCTATATCCATGGTCAAAAATGGCTGATAAAAGTTCTCCTCGGCAATCGCATTGATCTTCTCGCACGCCTGATTTCCCAGCATCACTACCAGCAGGAATGAAATCATTAATAAGTATCCATTACGCATCAGACTTTCCGATACCGATGAATACCCATAGGTTCTCATGATCTCACTTTCCTTTCTCATCCTCTTTCTCTTGAATAAATAGAATACAATCAGGATTCCTAACAGAAGGATCAGTATTACTGCCCCATAGATCATAAAGCTTGATGGTGAACGATAGAAGACTACATCATTTCCTAATCCCTTTCCCTGAAATACAGTAATACTTGCACTGTCCTTATACAGGCTCTTATTGATCTTTTCGGCCACTGCTTCATAGTCACTTCCAGGTTCCAGCAAAAAGCGTACATAGTAGAAATACAATTCACTGTCATCCACTACAAAATGACGTAAAACCGGGTTATTCCCATAACCGTTATTGAAGAACACCATGTTCATATAATCATTCTCAACACTGCTGATTCCGCTGATCTTTACCTCTAATAAGTCAGCTAAGGGTATTTCATTAGGCTGATAACCAATGATCTCCGGTGATCTCCAATATATATTTTTTACTCCCTGCAATCCTAGCTTCATGACCTGACCGATCATTTCTTCATAAGATTTATACTCTTCCATTTCCATAAGCATATCCGCTACATTTCTGCTTAGAAGCACTTCATTTTCTTCCTCAGGATAGCTTCCATACATCAATGGCAATTCCTCATGATCATTGACTAAATCAAACACCTGTATTTCATAGGAAGAAAAGTTTAAATATTCATCAAAATCCCATAGCTGTTCTTCATCAGTAATGATATAAGGTGTTTCATATGGGTGATTTCCAAAAACTCTTGTATATTCAGGATACTCTTCATTTTCATTAATCAGTTTTTCAAAAATTTTACTATCCGTTTCCCACAAGATATACTCTAGACCTGAATCTATTTCATATTTATAGCTATAATAGCTTTCTACAGCCATAATTTCCGGATTCTTTTCTATCACTTTCTGAATATCTTCATATAAATAAAACTGATCCTTTTCATTTAATAAATATTTTCTGGTATAACCTGAATATGTTTCCCCAGTATTTCTTACCGTCTTATCCGGTACAGATACTATCAGATTCTCTGCATTCTTAAAAACAGTTAAATAATCCGACTGACTCTTAACATTCAAATAAAAATTACACATCACGAATACAGAAAAAATACATAAAGTGAATAATA
>NZ_CALVGS010000023.1 GCF_944327115.1 uncultured Traorella sp. | reverse complement strand
AATCCATTTTGTGTGTGATAAACTACTTTCGTCCATGGACATCCTCCTTTGCTTAATGTCGTGGCTGTCAGACCCACTCCATTATAGCAAAGGAGCTTTTTGTTTTCTTTATCGCTATCGCTTCTTTAGCTCCACTTGCATAGCAAGTGGTTTTATAGAGAATAAAAGAATCACCAGTCCTGCTGGTGATTCATCACTTTCTGTTGCGCAATAATAATTCTCTCAAAAAATGCTTCAGATCTTTCTTTACAGGTTTTATGACAACCTGTTTATGCAAGCTTTCATCCATGAATGTCTGCTGGCTGTCGATCAAAGCTGTCCCTGCTTTATTTTTACGTACATAAGAGCCATCCGGCTGCAACAAGGAAGCCTTGGCAGTATCTGAAAGCTGTGTCTGAAGGATACGCAGGATCATTTCTCGGATATCCTCATCATAAACAGGAGCAGCGATCTCCACACGATGACGCAGATTACGTGTCATCAGATCAGCCGAAGAAATATAGAGCTTCATCTTGTCATTTTTACCGAAGCAGTAGATACGGGCATGCTCCAAAAAACGTCCGACGATACTGTTTACCACAATATGATCCGTATGTCCGATAATTCCCGGACGAATACAACAGATACCGCGCACGATCAGCTGGACATCCACACCTGCCCGGCTTGCCTCCTCCAGCTTATCGATCATATCCCTTTCCGTGATCGAGTTCACCTTGATGCAGATATAGCCCTCTTCCCCTTTGGCAATCTCTTCATCAATCAGGCGGATCAACGCTGATTTGATACCTAAGGGTGCCACTAAAAGCTCACGATATTCACCCTCAAGATTTTCAGTCATCATATTTCTGAAAAAGACGCTCGCATCCGTTCCTATTTCTTCACTGGCACTCATCAAACTGAGATCCGTGTACATGGCATTTGTTTTTTCATTATAATTTCCAGTACCGATCTGGGTAATAAAACGGAATTTACCCTTTTGTCGAAGCGTGATCAAACAGATCTTGCTGTGACACTTATAGTTTTCAAAACCATAAATGACCTTGCAGCCGGCTTCCTCCAGCATAGCTGACCATGCAATATTGTTTTCTTCATCAAAGCGGGCTCGCAGCTCCATCAAAGCAACGACCTCTTTACCGTTTTCGGCAGCCCGGCATAAGGCACGAATGATTTTTGAAGAAGAAGCCAGACGATAAATCGTGATCTTGATTGAAACGACATCTTCTCTGTCAGCTGCCTCATTCAATAGATGGATAAACGGATCTACCGAATCAAAAGGAAAGAACAGCAGTTTGTCTGATTTACGTATCTGTTCGATCATCGAGATATTTTTATCAAGATCATTGGGCCATCGCGGCACATAAGGCGTATAACAAAGCAAATCTTTGATCTTATCCGGAAGCTTTTTGATCAGCTCAAAAACATACTTCATGTTCAATGGTGTCGTATCTACATAAATCTGCCGGTTTTCTACATCAATGATCTTCAATAGCTCTTTTGAAAAA
Organism: uncultured Traorella sp.; assembly: GCF_944327115.1. Classification (GTDB taxonomy): domain Bacteria; phylum Bacillota_I; class Bacilli_A; order Erysipelotrichales; family Erysipelotrichaceae; genus Traorella. The sequence continues at coordinate 4,021 of NZ_CALVGS010000023.1, read as the reverse complement.
GCGTTGGATACTTTCTGGCTCAATTCCAGGCGTACGATCGCAAGGCTCGATCTCTTTTTCAAGATCTTTTTCATATAAGTACGGAAATCCGTATCGGCATCTTCAAATTTTTCCGGATCAAAGCTGACATCCGCATTTCTTGTCACACATAGGATGCAGGATTCGATTTCCTTATATTGACCATAAAGCGTAGAGGCCATTTTTAAAAGAATCTCTTCGATCCGAATGAAGCGTTTTTCATCCGGCAGCATGATCACTTGCGGCAACAAGGAAGGAACCGGTATGAACGCCATTGATTTCTTATTATCCTTTCCCTTGACAAGCGATGCGACATACAGCTGCTTATTACGAAAATGAGGCTTTGGATGACGATTATCTACGATCTGCGGTGAAAGGATCGGCAAGATCCTCTCATTAAAATAATGCTTCACAAACTTCGCTTCACTGACATTTAATTCTTTATAGGAAACATCTTTGATTTCATTTTGTAAAAGTGCTTCACAGACAGAAGCATAGATATTGGTCTTTCTTTCAATCAATCCCGGAATCGTCTGGTAGATATGATGCAGCTGTTCCTCAGCGCTCCATCCACTCTTATTGTCAATATCGTCCACCTTTGCCGAAGCAATATCAAAAAGACTGCCTACCCGAATCATGAAAAACTCGTCTAAGTTCGTTGAAAAAATAGAAATAAATTTCAATCTTTCCAAAGCCGGTACGCTCTCATCCATCGCTTCCTCCAATACACGCTGATTAAACCGCAGCCAGCTTAATTCTCTATTTTGCGTATATAAATAATCTTGCATTATCTTAGAATCCTTTGACAAAGATATCCCTCCCTGACACCATAATTACAGATCATAAGCTTCTCCACCTGAAAGCGATCCGCAATATCATAAAGAATCATAAATCCGGGAATGATCGTATGGATACGTTCCGGATCCACCTTCAGAATCACATTTGCAGCCTTCTTTTCATCACCTAGAAACAGCTCCTTGATCTTCTTTAAATGCTCATATGAAAGCAATTGCTCATCATCTGATACAAGTTGCAGAAATTTCGCAAATTTCAAAACAGATCTTGCCGTTCCGCCTGTACAAATAAGCTGTTTCTTCTTGCCGAAATCATCAAAATCAGAAGGAATCGCTTCATCGATCTCTTTTTCAATTCTCTTTAATGAACCCTTGCCCGGCAAAATCTTCTTGACACAGTCCTTATACAGCTTTAATGAACCGATTCGGAAGCTATTTGAAAAAAGCAGCCCATGATCGTCAAATATTGCGATTTCGGTACTGGCTCCCCCGATATCAATAAACACTCCTTCAGAAGCCGCGATTTCATGCATGACACCCACATAACCCAAAACGGTTTCTTCCTCCCCGGTAATGACATCAATATCAAAGCCTGTCCTCATTTTAATTTGAGCCAGGGCATCATCTGTATTGACGATATTCCGCAGGGAAGCTGTTGCGAAAACATGGACATGCTCATCTAAGGAAAGCAATCTTAATGTATTCTTAAACTCCAAAAGTCCCGTGCAGGCCCGCAAAATCCCTGCCTCACTGATACATCCGCTCTCCACATATCCCGCAAGAGCAGCCATAAACTTCTCTTTAAACAATATCTTAAAGTTTTTTTCTTCAACCTCATATACGGTCAGTCGCATTGAGTTTGATCCAATGTCAATCACTGCTTCTTTCATCTTGCCCTCCTGTCAAAAAAGCAGCAGTCGTTTAAGCCTCCTGCTGTTTCTCAGTTTCTTCTAAACGATCTTTGAAAATTAAAATCGCTTTTGCGCTTCCATTTATTGAAAAAGTAATGAACTCATAACCCAGCGCTTCCATCTCGTTGATCTTATCTTCAATTCTTTTCGCCATCTTCTCAGCCTTTGGCGAATATTTCACGACAACAGTCTTAACGCCCATATTTCCTCCCATACATGATGTATATGATAAAGGAAGCAATGTAAAATCTGCTATCACATTCATGTAAAATCATTACTTATTATGTCCAAGATTTTTATTTTTCTCACGACATATATCAATAAACGGACATTCACTGCATCTTGGATTCTTTGCCGTACAAAAATATCTGCCAAAGAAAATAAAGAGATGATGTGCACGATTCCATCTTTTTCTATCCAGCTTACGCTTTAGCTTCTGTTCCACCTGCAATACGCTATCCTGCGGCTTTGCCAGTCCCAGACGCTTGCTGATCCTTTCAACATGCGTATCCACGGCAAGTGCTGGTATGTCAAACGCAACGCTCATAACGACGTTTGCCGTCTTCCGTCCTACACCGCTGAGCGAAGTCAGCTGTTTCATGCTGGAAGGTACTTCTCCATCAAACCTCTCAACAAGCTCTTTGGCACAGGCAATAATGTTTTTTGCCTTATTGCGGTATAAGCCAATATTGTGAATCAGTGCTTCCACATCCTTTAAATCTGCACATGCCAATTCCTTTGCTGTCGGATATTTTTCAAATAAAGCCGGAGTCACCTTATTCACACTGGCATCGGTCGTCTGTGCTGAAAGGATGACCGCAATCAAAAGCTGAAAGGTCGATGCATGTTCAAGCTCACAATGAGCTTCAGGAAACATGATTTCTAATTGATCTAATAGTTCATCACTGCTTATCTTCTTCATGGGCACCATTCTCCAAAATACGATTGATATAATCAAAATTTAATATATTTCGCATGCTTGCATCACGCAATGCAAAGGTGATCGATCTTTCATCATAGGTATTCAGCCAATCACTGATCCTTTGAAGCTCATAAGGACTCAGTGGACGTTTAAACTCACTTTCAAATAAATCAAAGATATTCTTCTCAAAATGAAGCTCATTCTCCATCTGAAACAACCCATCGATATTGATATCAAAGCCCTGCGGAGTGACATCGATCTGCAGATAACCTTTTTGATGCAGCTGATCCAACAGATCATCAATCTCCTCCTCGCTTTTATTCAGCTTATTTTTCAATACATCAAAGCTGATGAGCGAATGTGTTTCATTAAGATATTGGACTAACAGGATCAAACAAAGCTGGGTATGGGTCAGATTCAAATTCTCCATTTCCTCAAAGATCCAGTACATCCGATTAAAATATTTCTTTTCATACCACTGTTTCATATCAAATTTCTCCTAAGATAATAAACGATCTCATAGGTATCATAATCATAATAGACCATCAGATCCCCTTCCTCTACCGCAAATACCATATTATCATAGCCATAGCCGATATTCACCGATGCATCTTCAATACCATAATCCGCTGCCACAAGAGCCTGAATATCCTCGATCATAGAATCATCATAATCCTTTTCCATGACCAGCTCGCCTTCATTATCAAAAAGATAAGCTTTTTCTCCATATACAGCACTATACGTCACATATTGAAAGCTATGACGATACAACGAATGAATAGAAGGAAAACGCCTTTGTACAACCGTAAGCACAGCCTCATCCTTTTTTGCTTCATATCGGGCAGGTCCGCTGATATTTAAACCAATATTCACAAATATTAAAAAAACAACGAGAAAAAGTAATCCGGCTGTTAAAGCAATTTTTTTAATATTCATAGCTTCACTCCTTATGACCTATTTTACCACATTTCATTTTTTTATAAAACACGTTGGCTTTTTTTTATATTGAAAATATGATAAAATGTCAACGGTGATAACATGTTGAAAAAAATACTCAAGATCGTAGCCATTCTTGTCGTTTTATTTTCCTTGCTTTTGATCATATCAAAATTCATATCCGATTATCGTCTTCACAAATACAACAACAGCGTGGTCAACGATGAGGTTTTTCCATATAATCAGATTGACAGTATCTTTGATAAAACAAACAGCGATACGATCTATGTTTTTCTCTACGATAAAGATTCTGATGACTGCATCTATTTAGATGAAGTATTATTAAAGGAAATCAGTTATGAACATAACGGCATTACCTTTGAAAATATCTATAAAGTCGAATATGAACAATCCTATCGTTCTTATATCCGTCAAATGAT
>NZ_CALVGS010000022.1 GCF_944327115.1 uncultured Traorella sp. | reverse complement strand
TTAATAATTGCCGGCAACCAGTGTTCATCCGGTTCAAGACCTAACAATTTCGCAACCGTGCTGGCAACATTCGCTAATCCAAAATCACCGTCAGCGATTTCCACATCGGCACCATAAATGATGAATGGAACTTTGTTCAATGTATGAGATGTCTTTGCTTTTAAAGGAGCTCCTTCCTTCTTTGGCTTTTCATACATTTCATCTGCATTACCATGGTCAGCTGTAACGATCAGAATACCATTGACCTTATCTACGGCTTTCTTGATACGAGCCAGATTCAAGTCAACACTCTCAACACCGATCACAGTCGCTTCATAATTACCTGTATGACCAACCATGTCACCATTTGGATAGTTTGTACGCAAGAAATCATATTTGCCGGATTCAATTGCTTCTACCAGCTGGTCTGTAATTTCTGCGCTCTTCATCCATGGTCTTTCTTCAAACGGTACGACATCGCTCTTAACTTCTACCCAGTCTTCCAATTCTTCTGAGAATTTCTGAGAGTTGTTACCATTCCAGAAATAAGTAACGTGACCATATTTCTGTGTTTCACTGATTGCATAAGATCTGATTCCGTGCTTTACCATAAATTCGCTCATCGTATATTTGATCTTTGGCGGATAAACAAGGAAATGCTTCGGAATCTTCAGATCGCCATCATACTGCAGCATACCTGCATACATAACATCCGGCTTTCTTACACGATCAAACTTATCAAAGTTTTCCTCATCAAAGGCCAAGGAAATTTCCTGGGCACGATCGCCTCTGAAATTATATAATACGACACTGTCGCCATCTTCGATCGTTCCAACCGGCTTGCCGTCTTTCGCAATGACAAATGCCGGAAGATCCTGATCGATCACACCTAATTCCTTGCGATACGTTTCAATCGCTTCTCTGGCACTGTTAAACTGTCTGCCTTCACCTAATACATGTGTCTTCCATCCGGCTTCTACCATCGGCCAGTTTGCCATATAACGATCCATCGTGATCTTCATACGTCCGCCACCGCTGGCAATGCAGGCATGGAACGTATCATCATTCAAACCATTCATGAAGTTTTCGATATCATCGACATAAGTCAATGCACTTGTTTCAGGAACATCACGTCCATCTAAAAGAGCATGTACCCTGACTTCCTTTACACCATCTTCTTTTGCTCTTGCAATCAAAGCTTTTAAATGATTGATATGTGAATGCACATTACCATCTGAAAGCAAACCGATAAAATGCATCTTACCGTGATCCTTACATTTATTGATCAACTGTTTCCATGTATCTGTTTCAAAGATATCCTTTGATTCAATTGATTCATTAACCAATTTGGCACCCTGAGAGTAAATCTGACCGCATCCTAAAGCGTTGTGTCCTACCTCTGAATTACCCATATCACCATCGCTTGGCAAGCCGACAGCTAATCCGTGTGCCTTAATGGCCGTATGCGGACAAGTATTCATCAGTTCATCTAAATTAGGCGTATAAGCATTCGCAACAGCATTTCCAAGCTTGTTGTCACTTAAACCAACGCCATCCATTACAACTAAAACTAAAGGTCTTTTTGACATATATTCTCCTCCATATTTCCTTTACATAATATATCACTTTTTTAAAGAATTAGCACCTGATTTACTATTTTTTTCACATTTTTTCATAATTCACTCACAATTTGAATAGACTTGATTGAAAAAGGAGTGAAATTATGTGTGGTATAGCCGGTATCCTTGATGAAAACCATCATCTAGAAAACCAACAAGTGATTTTTAATGACATGATTCAGACCATGAAACACCGTGGCCCTACCAGTGACGGACTTTATCTGGAGGATCATGTCGCCCTGATGCATACCCGTTTAGCTATTGTAGATGTCGAAAAGGGATTGCAGCCGATGCAGATCAATGAATATACGATCATTTATAACGGAGAGTGCTACAACACTGAAGAATTACGTCATGATCTGGAAGAAAAGGGCATTGTTTTTCATACATCCAGTGACACCGAAGTCATCCTGCATGCTTATATTTATTATAAAGAAAATTGTCTTCAGATGATCAATGGCATATTTGCTTTCGCAATTTATGATACTAAAGAAAAATCTTTATTTTTAGCTCGTGATCCGATGGGTGTAAAACCCTTATTTTATACGTTCGTTGACCAGATCTTACTCTTTGCCAGCGAAATCAAGACACTGCTGGCTTATCCGCTTGTCAGAGCGATCATTGATGAACACTCGATCCATCAGATTGCTTATCTGGGCCCGGGAAGGATCAGCGGCAGCGGTGTCTTTAAAAACATTTATGAAATCAAAGGCGGTGAATATGCCACTTACTCATCCTCATCCTTTCAGATACATCCTTATTATGAATTAAAAGCACAGCCTCATACCGACAGTTATGATGAAACCATCGAAAAAGTGAAATCTCTTGTCATTGATGCCATTAAACGCCAGCTTGTCAGTGATGTGAAAATCGGTGCATTTTTATCCGGTGGCTTGGATTCTTCTATCATCTGTGCCGTTGCTGCCAATCACTATAAAAAAGAAGGAAAACAATTATCAACCTTCTCATTAGAATTTGAAGAAAATGATCTTTATTTTATTCCCAATCATTTTCAACCGACCAGCGATATTCCTTATATTGATCTCATGGTTGATACATTTAAAACCAACCATACCAAGATCAAGTTGAAAAGTGCTGATTTGATCGATGCGCTCTATCGTGCTGTCGATGCCAGGGATCTTCCGGGCATGGCCGATGTCGATACAGCTCTTCTATGCTTCTGTGAAGAGGTGAAAAAGCATGTCGATGTCGTATTGTCAGGAGAATGTGCCGATGAGATCTTTGGCGGTTATCCCTGGTTTCAAGATCAAAACCGCTCTTATTTTCCATGGACGCAAAATCTTGAATATCGTCAATCCCTGCTTTTAAATCAATATCAGATTGACTATCACCATTATGTGGGTTCTCTTTATCACACCTCAATTCAAAAGGCACCGTTTCTACCAAATGCTTCTAAAGAAGATATCGCCATCCAGCAAATGACCTACCTTAATATTCACTGGTTCATGCAGACCTTGTTAGACAGAAAAGACAGGATGAGCATGGCCAACGGATTAGAAGCACGTGTTCCTTTCTGTGATACTCGAATCCTGAATTATGTTTATTCGATACCATGGGCATATAAAAACCATAACCAAAGAGAAAAAGGTCTATTAAGAGAAGCAATGAAGGATCTATTGCCACTTGAAATCAGTGAACGTAAAAAAAGTCCTTTTCCTAAGACCCATCATCCCGAATATTTAAAGATCCTGCGCCAGGAACTATTGAAAATCAGTCAAAGTGATGAGCCTTTATGGAAAATCTTTAATAAAGAAGAGGTATTAAAACTTTGTGTAGAGGAAAGCAGCACACCATGGTATGGACAATTGATGACAACCCCTCAGACGATCGCCTATCTCTTACAAATCAACTATTGGATAAAAAAATATAAGATTCAGATTCAATAAATCAAAAAAGCGTGTATAATGAACATGGGTGATGACCATGAACATAAAGAAACGAGCAATCAGAATTGCAAAGAAGAAGATCATGAGAAATAAAACAGCCAGCAAGACAATCAAAGCCGTAAGAATCAGCGGATGTCTTTTAGGCGGATCATTTCTAACTTATATGATGGCATCTTATGGAAAAAAGCTATCTGAACAAGAAAATATTTTCAAACAATGAGGAGCAATCGCTCCTTTTTCATTGCAAATTCTCCCAAACCCTATATAATAAGGAGCGGTGATGATGATGAAATACTTTTTAGTATTCCTTTCCGGAGTTCTTCTGGCATGTATGCAAAGCTTCAATGGACAGTTAAGCACGGTGATCGGTATCTATGGTACCAGCTTTCTGGTGCATCTGATCGGTGCTATCCTGATGATTCTTTATATTAAAGTCATTAAAAAAGAAAAAATACGATTAGGACCGATGCCGCTTTATATCTATAGCGGCGGTTTATGTGGATTATTGCTTGTCAGTTTTACTTCACTTGCAATTTCCCATATTGGCAATGTACTGACCACCTGTCTTTCCATTGCCGGACAAATCTTTCTTTCCATTCTATTAGATCAT
>NZ_CALVGS010000021.1 GCF_944327115.1 uncultured Traorella sp. | reverse complement strand
AAAGGAAATGCAGGAAAAAAGGAGTATATTTAAGGAAGGTAGATCCAAGGGATACATCGCAGATCGGGAAGCTGAAATATGCGAAGCGGTTAGGGTTAAGCATTCACCACAGTGCGGCGTATGTGATTGCAAGGAGGGGAGAAGGATACCGTGAAAGGATACCGAAGGAATATCATGAATACAGGGAATGGAGAGAAGTGATCAGGGATCTGGGGAAAGCGACATTGGAGGAATGTCAGAGGACACCGTATTTAAGCCTGTTCAGATAGAAAAAAAACAGGACCCGGCAGTCATGCGATTCACTAGAAGATGGGAGCATGGGGAAGGGATGGAATCCTGTGAAAGATTAAATCATAAGCTGACAATGGAACATTTCGCCAATGTCTTGCACTTCAGAGAGAAGCAGAAGAAGGAGATGAGAAGGTGTCAGTAGAACCGCCGCTAGAAAGGCAGGTGGGTATGCAGATAAGGAGTTACTTATTTGCATATGATTTTGGATACAGAATCATTTTCTTGGAATCAATGAAGGTTTGATTTTGAATAGAAGATGGAAAAAAAGAAGAATCAAATAAAAATATCATCGTATAAGATTTTGTGTTATACTTAAAAAGTCTTACGGTGGGGTGAGAAAATGAAAAAAATAGCGATGATGCTCATAGCCGCTATCCTTTTTATGGCCGGATGCAGCCGTGAGGGGTATGAAAGAAGCAGAGAATCGGGAGAAATCATTGAGATTTCATTGAATGAAATGGAAGAAATGATAGCTGCCCAGGAAAGCTTTGTTGTTTCTTTTGAAACCACCTACTGTATGTACTGCGCTCAGTTTGAAGAAATATTTCGTGAATATATTCAGGATCACGAGGTGACATTATATCGCGTAATCCTGGATGAAGAGGCGACGGGCGAACAGGAAAATCTCGCGATCATCCATCGGTATTTTCCTGAATTTTTGACGACACCGGGTATTTTTTATGCTGAAAATGGTAAGGAGAAGGATTATTTGGATACCTATCATTTGGGAATATCTGAGAGCGTGATCGATGAGTGGGTCGTTGAATTACAATTGGACAAGAAAAAATAAGGAGATGCAAAATGAATCAAAATCATGAATTTCAAAATGAATCAGAAAAGAATAATAAAGCGATGATCTTTTATATCTTAGCGGCCTTATTATTGCTGTACATGGGCATGAGCGCTATTACAAGCTATCAGTCTTTTGCCGCTTATTGTGATAATTACGGATTGAATATGTCGGAGCAGTGGTTCTTAGGATTCCAGACGATTCTGGCCGCGATCGTTCCCTGTCTGGTCTATGCCGCCCTTCTTTATGGCATCGGATTATTGCTGGATAAAAAATAAGTGAAGATGAGCAAGCAGAAATGCTTGTTTTTTTTTAATACCAGCAGTGGTTATATCGTCATAATTTGTTGTAATAATTAAAAAAATCACAAGAATGTAATTATTAAAAAATACAAATATTTGCTTAATGAGTACAAAGTCAAATTACCAAAATATGGTTATACTGTATTTGTGAGGGCTTTCATTCATTTTTTGAGCATTTTTAAGCAAAAAACATCTGACGGACATTTCGTATTATTTTATTTTGGATGATAATTTACAGACAGGCATATGATCGCCGGGGAAAAGAAGCGACTAATTCAAAATATGATAGAGGAAGTGTACCAATAGAAAATGTCATGCTTTTATATGAGCCAAAAGTGATGAATTCCATGAGGAGGGATAAACTGAGAAATGAACTTACAATTGAATAATAATTGAGAGGAGAATATATGAAAAAGTTAAGAAACGTACTAATGGGTACATTATCATTAACGATGGCTTTGAGCACCTTGACAATTTTTAATTCTGTAAGCGCTTTAGCGAATGCTTCTTCATACAGAGGATCGCTGAATGAAGTAAAAGAGGCTGTTGTGGATAGAAATAATGATAACATCGTGTATGTAACATTTAATGATGATGTAACTGCGAAAATCACTTTTTTGGAAGACGGTATTTTCAGATATAATGTAGATCCTTCGGGCGTCTTTTCTAAGTACGCTTCACCGAGATCGAACAGTCATACTGCAAAGATACAGCAGTATCCGGATGAATCTGAATATTACAGTCATCCAAGTGCAACAGTAGATGATAACGGCGATACGATTACGATCTCCGTTTCAAATGAAGAAACAAAGGAAACGACGAAAATCATTTATGATAAAGATACAGCAAAAATGTCTGTCATGGTCAATGATACAATCGTATTGCAGGAAAAAGAGTCCCTGTCGATCACCAATGGGGCCACTGTTCAAACGCTAATAAAAAATGATGGAGAAAACTTTTATGGCGGAGGAACACAGAATGGACGCTTTGTTCATACCGGACAGGAAATAAATATTGCTAATGAAAGTGGCTGGGTAGATGGACAGGTGGCATCACCCAATCCGTTTTATTGGACAACTTCAGGTTACGGCGTATTAAGAAATACTTTTGCAAATGGTAAATATAACTTTGGAAAAAATGAAAGCAGTACGGTAACAGCAACGCATAATGAAGCAGAATTTGATGCTTATTTCTTTGTGAGCGATGCTGCTGATGCTGCGAAAACAGCACAAAAGCTCCTTCAGGGGTATTATCATGTAACCGGAAATCCGGTATTATTGCCTGAATACGGTTTTTATGAAGGACATCTGAATTGTTATAACCGTGATGCATGGAATAGCGGAACTTCGAAAGCAGATCCTAGTGCCGGAAATAAAGTATGGTCAACTACAAATCCGGATGGTTCAGTTTTCCAGCAAACAGAAGCGGGCGGAACGGGTTATGTAATCAAAGAAGGATTGAAGGAAGAATCCTTAAACGGTAAGGCGCCGACGGTATTTACGACTCAGATTCCTGAAGGTGTTACGACTCCTTATGAATTTTCTGCGCAGTCAGTCTTAAACAGATATTTTGACAATGATATGCCGATAGGTTATTTCGTACCGAACGACGGTTATGGCTGTGGTTATGGACAGAATGGCTATAATATGACCGGTGGTGTAGATTCCAATGGCAACAGCTCAGAAGATCGTATTGCAGCCGTTGATGCCAATGTCAATAACTTGGCTGAATTTACACAATATGCGAACAGTTTAGGTGTTGCGACCGGCTTATGGACACAGAGCCAGCTGTCACCTACGACAAATAAAGATACTTTATGGCATTTGCTTCGCGATTTTGAAAAAGAAGTGACTGTGGGTGGTATCACGACATTGAAAACTGACGTTGCATGGGTCGGCAGTGGCTATTCGATGCAGCTGGATGGTGTTAAAAGAGCCTACGATATCGTAACGACAACGGTGAATACACGTCCAAATATTATTTCTTTAGATGGCTGGGCAGGTTCACAGCGTTACAATAGTGTATGGACGGGTGATCAGGCAGGTGGTAACTGGGAATATATCCGTTTCCATATTCCTACTTATATTGGACAGTCATTAGCAGGAAATCCAAATGTCGGAAGTGATATGGATGGTATCCATGGCGGAGCACCGCTGATTGCAACCAGAGATTATCAATGGAAAGCATTCACACCTCAGATGCTGAACATGGATGGCTGGGGTACTTATGCCAAGGTTCCTCATGCATTCGCAGATCCATATAAGAGCGTATCGAGAATGTATCTGAAACTGAAAGCACAGCTGATGCCTTATATTTATACAAGTGCGGCTTCAGCAGCTAATATTGATACGGGCAATGAAGATACAGGTCTTCCGATGGTAAGAGCTATGTTTTTGGAATTCCCGGATGATTCTTATGCATTTAGCAAGAACATGCAGTATCAGTACATGTTTGGAGATGCTTTCCTTGTTGCTCCTGTTTATCAGAATACAGCGGCTGATGGCGATGGCAATGATATTCGTAATGATATCTACCTGCCTGATGGCGAAGTATGGATTGATTATTTTACGGGACAGCAGTATGCAGGCGGTGCAGTAATCAACAATTTTGCAGCTCCTTTGTGGAAGCTTCCGCTCTTTGTAAAGAATGGTTCGATCGTTCCGATGTATGAAGAGAATAATACACCGGATAAAATTGACAAGAACAATCGAATCGTTGAATTCTGGCCTGCAGGTTCTACTTCTTATACAGCTTTTGAAGATGATGGAAAATATATTGAAAACAATACAACAGAAGATAAAGATTATGGAACGATCGACAATATCTCCTATGGTGAACACGTATCCATCAACTATACCTCTGTTGTAGATAATGATACAGCTACACTGACAGCTGGCAGATCAAATGGTATTTACAAAGGATATACACCTGAAAAAAATACGACATTTGTCGTGAATGTTTCTAAAGAACCGACTTCAGTGATTGCAAGAAACGGTAGTGAAGACTTGAAACAGGTGAAGGCTAACAGTAAGGAAGAAGTGTTGAATGCTGATGTTGATGCAGGAACCTTCGTATATTATTACGATGAATCACCGGCGATTGAAACATATGCATTAGATTCAGAAACAAAAATAAAGGAAATGGTTGCAGATGTGAAAGTTTCCCCTAAGTTGTACGTGAAGTTTGCTGAAACAAATGCAGAAGTGAATGAACAGCAGCTGATCATCCATGGCTTTGTCAATGATGGTCATTTACCGGCTGATGAAATCAATGAAGAATTGTCTGTTCCTCAGGATCTAAAAGCAGATGAAGTTTCTTTCGATTATGTAACGTTGAGCTGGGGTGCTGTGAAAGATGCTCAGTCTTATGATGTAGAGGCAGATGGAATCATTTACTCTTTGATTTCTTCAAATTCTTACACACATAAAGGATTAAGTTACTTGACTGACCATACCTATCGTGTACGTGCAGTAAATCAGGACGGTTATTCTGAATGGAGCGAGCCTTTCAAAGCTCAAACAGAAGATAATCCTTATCGCAATGTTCCAAGCAATATGAGCGTATCTTATGATAATGGAGAAGTTCCGACTGCATATGCCGGAAAATTTGCAAATATGGTTGATGGTGATGACACAAGTGAATATAGTTCAAGAGATGCAGGTGTATTCAATGGTAAGTCATTTACGATTGATATGAAGAAGGTCTATACACTTGAAAAACTGGAATATGCTTTTAGAAAGGACTATGGTAATGGAACCATTCAAAAACTAGGTATAGCTTATAGTACGGATGGTGTTACATGGAAGACTTATGCTGATGAGATCACATTGAATTTAACGAATGATAATTGTCCTCTTGGAAGCAGCAGTGTTCAAAATGCAAATGCGCGTTATACAACAATTGAATTTGATCAGCCATTCAAAGCCAGATATCTGAAATTGACCACAGTTCAGACTTCCGGAGGATTCTTGCAGGCGTATGAGATTCGTCCATATCATGCTGATGGTGAAACAGGTATTTTACCGGGTGATTATGATAATAATGGAACGATCAATGGAAATGATGAGGTATGGTTAGAGAATCATCATCCGGATGCTGCCGGTTCGAGAAAAGGACAAGCCATCTATGATGCAGCTCCTCCTAGCGGTACCGGTGCTCATGATTTGAATGAAAATGGTATCTTTGATGCAGCAGATATCGCAATCTTAACAAGCCAGCTGAATGGCGGTGTGAAAGAAAAGCTGGATGCCAGTGGTATAGTTGCTGTTGTTCCGTCAAAAACATCAGTATCAGCAGGTGAAAATTTCACAGTTGATGTTTACGGAAGCAACTTGAAGAATGTTTATGCCTTTGATTTTGAATTGACATTTGAACATGGAGCATTGTCATCGGCATCTGATGATTTCAAGGTAGAATCATCAACAAAGACTTCAAATATGAAAATATATGAGAATCTTCATGAAGGTGATGCTAATGACAGAGTGTATGCAGCCTTTACCAATATCGGTGATCAGGCTTTGGTCAATGGTGACATCAAATTGGCAACCGTTGCTCTGAAGGCAAATAAAGAGCTTCAATTAAACGATTTGAAGGCTTCATTTAGTTTATTGGTAGGATCAAGCCTGAATTATGTCAATGCTTTAGAATTTGAAGCACCACAGATTCCTGAAGTTTCAGAATCAAGAAAATTAGCAGCTCATACTGATATCGTTGATGCCCAAGCGAAATCGACAGGACCAGATGGCAGTGATATTTGGTCAAGTCTGGATGGTAATCCTGTAACTTATACGAATAGTAACTACAATGGTGAGAATGGCAAAACAGGTATTGAACTGGCTCATCCTCAGATTTATACATTCACTTTAAGCAAAGAAATGGAAATCAATAAAGTGGGTGTACAGGCAAGAAGCGCAGGTCATTTAAATCAATTGGTTTCATATGAAGTATGGGTAAGTAATAATGGCAAGGATTATACAAAAGCAGCCTCACAAACAGTGACGACAGGTGATATGACTTATGTTGAATTCAATGCTGTCAAAACACAATATGTTCAATTACAGCTTTATGCGGGTGAAAATGTAAATTGTGTTTCCACAAGTGAAGTAGAGATCTGGAGTGCAGGAGCAACTACTCCGGCAGGCACAGCGCTCAATTTGAACCATATGACTATTACACCGGAGGCAGATGATCAATTGCAGCCAAATATGGGAGTAGATAAGCTGGTTGATGGTAAAGTAGGTGAAGATGATTATCGCTATGAATTTAAGTGGGGCGATAGTCAGGAAGTCGTTGGTGCACAACTGCCGCATGAAATCCGTTATGATTTTCATCAATCACAGACTTTGGCTTCATTACGCATCCAGATCCGTCATAATGGGGATATACTGAATACAGGTGCTTTAAAAGACTTTGAACTCTACGGTATCAGAAAGACAAGTGATGGTGAAGTTAAAACGCTGATAGGCTCTTACACGATGGATACTTATGATAAGACGTTTGATTTAAAGAATCAGACATATGATGCCGTTATCCTGAATTGTAAGACATCCCAGGGAGGCGTGGCTTATAAGCTGAATATCGATGAAACGACGTTTACAACAGGTACAGCAAGCAGTGTCACAGGTATTGAATTTGCTGCAGATACACCGGATGAAATTTATGTGGGACGTTTGACACCGATCCTAGCAAATGTATTACCGGCAGATGCCGCAAATAAGCTTTATACCGTAGAAAGCGATAATGATAATGTTCGTGTGATTACTTACTCGGATGGCAAGAACTATTATTATTCATTATTGGCATTGAAAAAAGATATAAAAGCGAACATTACTGTGAAGTCATTGGCAGATGAGAAGATCAGCGTGACAAAAGAAATAAGTGTAAGCAATGGTGCATATTTAGAAGATCTGAAGGCAGCGATTGCTCAGACTGAAGCATTGAGTGAAAATCTCTATACTGCTGAATCTTATGAGAGAGTGTCAAACGCACTGGAAGATGCAAATAATATGTTAAGCAGTGATTTACAGGACAAAGTTGATAAGGCAGAATTGAATCTGTTAAATGCAATTGCTATGCTTGAATTTAAAGGTTCAGATACGAGCCGTGAAGATAGCGTGCATCATATTGATGAAAAGCAGATGACAGTTACTTTTGTTACTAGCAATGCAGCTGCTGATGGTAAGAAAGAAAATATTATTGATAATCAGGCGGATACGATCTGGCATTCCGCATATGGAGCCAATGATTCGCTTCCGGTAGAAGTTATCGTTGATCTGGGCTATGTTTATGATCTTGAGCAGGTAGATTATCTGCCTCGTCAGAATAGTTCAAATGGTCATATTACTCATTATCGTATTGAAGTAAGTACAAATGGTACAGATTATGTTCCGGTAGTAGAAGGTTATTTATCAAACAACGGCTATGAATTAGATGATAAGACTTCTCCGAAGAAGATCAAATTTGAACCGGTAGAAGCCCGTTATGTGAAGTTTATTGCTATTGAGTCGATCGGTAATGCGGGAGCAGCTAATAACCGTTATGCTTCAATCGCAGAACTTGATTTCTATGGAATAACAGAGGTTGCGGCAACAAAAGTAGAATTTATTAATACTGAAGAAAAGATGTTTGTTGGAAATGAACTGCAGCTGGTTGCAATGACTACTCCTTCAAATGCATCGTTGGATGGATATATTTGGGCAAGTGACAATATTGAGGTTGCAACTGTTGATGAAAATGGTAAGGTGACGGCGCTTCAAGAAGGAAAAGCAAACATTACCGTTAAATCGGCTGATGAAACGATTACTGCTTCAATACTTATCACTGTTACAGCGGCAGATAAGACGGATCTCGCAGCTGCCATAAAGGATATCGAAGCTTACATAGGATTACTTGACAATGAGCAGATCAAAGCATACCTGACTGCTGAGCTTAATAAGGCACAAGAGGTATATGGTAACGATCGTGTTACGGATGAGGATGTTTTGAAGGCGTTGAATGATCTCAATGCGGCAAAGGCTACTGCCGAAATGACAGTGACAATACTTGTACAAGCAGATGATCTGATCAATACTGATTTAAGCAAGTATGATCCTGAAGGACAGGAAGAGTTTAAGCAACTGGTTGAAGAAACTAAGAAGCTGATGGAAGATCCAATAACAAATGTGGAGGCCTTGAAAACAAAGGTATCAGAATTAGAAGCTCAGAAGGCTCAATTGATCAAACTGGATGTTACAGCTTTAAATAATCTGATCGCGGTTGCAGAAGATATTGATATGGATAAGTATGTAGACGATGCGGGAAAAGAAGCATTCATGAAGGCATTGGAAGATGCCAGAAAAGTCGCACAAGCTCCTGTAAGTGTTCAGCAGATCAAAGATGCGGAGAAAGCACTTGTTGATTCGGAAAGTGGATTAACTTTGAGTATGAATGATGAAACAGAAGAATCGTTAAGAGAGTTATATGAAGCATTCAAAGCTCTGAATAAGAGCGAGTACACTGAAAGCTCGATCAGGATGATTGAAGATGTGATGAAAGATCTTGAATTCGCTTTAAATAATGGTCAGACTTCACAGACTGATGCTTCTGAGCTATTGAAAGCAGCAGCTGAAAAATATGCTTCTCTTGAAAAAGTTTCTCATCCGTCTACACCAGAAACTCCAATGGATCCAAACAATCCTGCACAAGCCGGAGAATCTGAGTCTACAGATAAACCAAGTACGACAACAGAAAGTGAAACTCCTTCGACAAGTGATTCCGGCATGATAGCTGTATATGTAAGCTTGTTTGCTGTGAGTGTTCTAGCATTGGCTGTATGCTTGAAAAGAAAAAAAGAAGTAAATTAAATAATACTCTTATTGCTGGATAAAGCTATAGAGATTGAAAGACTGAGGGGGGACTGTCTGTTTAAAATGAGGTATTCTCTTTAAACAGCAGCCTCCTTTCTTAACTATTTTTATAAATAGCGAAAGAACAAAGGAGATAACATGAAATTTAAAAAGATACTTAACTTGATCTTGTGCTTAGCTATGACTGTTACAATGTTTTCGACAGGAGCAATAAAAGTGCATGCGGTAGAAACGCCTGTCAATACAAATCTCGCATTAACAAAACCAGTTGTAACTAATTTGTTAAGTGTTAATGATCCTTCATTTCTTACAGATGGTAAAATTGAAACTCGTATGACAAGCAGTATATATGATATTAAACCATCAGTAGACGATCCATTCTGGGCATATGTTGATTTGGGTAGTGTTCAGGAAATGAATTATTTCTCGGTTGTATGGGAAAGTGATTCAAATTATGCAAAAGATTTTAAAATTTATACAACAAGCGAAGAAACAATAAATGATAATACACAATGGACGTTAGTAAAAGAAGTAACAAATAATACTTCCGGAAGAACATCTGAAATTGAATTAGAAAAATCTGTTTCAGGGCGCTATATAAAATTAGAAGTGACGGCGGTCACTGGTTATCCAAATGTATCAGCTTGTGAATTCATAGTCATGTTAAAGGGAATATCTACTCCTGTTAATACAAACCTGGCATTGGAAAAGCCCATTAATGCATCGGCAGAATATCCTTCTTTACCAGCAAAAAACTTAGTAGATGGTAAAGAAAACACACGCTGGTCAGCAGAAGCAGCTGCTCCGCAATCTGTAGTTATTGATTTAGAAGAAAGCTATCAGATGAATTACTTCTCTATCTTATGGGAAGGCGGAAACTTTAATATGATAGGGGCCAGTTATAATATCTATGTTTCTGATGATACGAATAATTGGGGAAGTCCTGTTGTGGCTAAAAAAGGAAATACTGAAGTTAAATCGATCGATACATTAAAGTCACCTGTGAGCGGTCAATATGTAAAACTGGAAGTAACAGAGGTTACAGGAAATTACTCTCAAAAAAACGTTTCAGCATATGAATTTGAGATCATGTTGAAGGATGACTCTGAGAAAACCCCACAAAACCCTCAAGAAAATGTAGCTTTGAATAAAAAAGGATATTCCAGCAGTAATGAAACAGCTGGTCTGACGGCAGATAAAGCATTTGATGGAAATACATCAACAAAGGATTCTCGCTGGTCCAGTAAACAAGGGAATGCACCTCATTGGATCTTTGTTGATTTAGGCGAAGAGAGGGATATCAAAACGATTCGTCTTTATTGGGAAACAAGAAAAGCAACAAAATACAGAATTCAAGTGGCAGATACTGTAACGGATACAGCAACGGGTGATGGTAATTGGAAAGATGTTGCAACTTTAAATGAAAGACCTAATTCAAAAACAGATACGATTACCTTGCCGAATGTTCAAAAGGGTCGTTATGTGCGTTTGTATATTGATTCTTTTACGGCACTTGATCCAGATAGCAGCGAGAGCTGGAATACAATTTCTATTTATGAAATGGAAGTTTATGGAGGAGTACCAGCTATTTCGATGAATGATATTGGTAATATGATTCGTGTTGAATCTCCTGCTAAAGGAAGTACAAAGCTGAATGTTACCCTTCCTGAAGTAGAAGGTTATGAAGTTACATATAATGGTACGGATCTTGAACAGGTGATTGATGAAGACTTAACGATCTATACACCAATTGTTGATAAAACGGTGAAGGTTTCATTTAAGATCGTCAATACTGAAACGAAAGCATATGAATTTAAGGAAATTCCTGTTACTGTTCCTGGGAAAAATACAGTTGAAACAAATGATAACAAAGCATTAAAAGTATTGCCGGAACTTCAGGAATGGAAAGGCCGTACAGGTGAATTTATTGTTTCAGGCAGCAGCAGGATTATCTATGAAGATGATACGTTAAAAAATGCTGCGGAAGAAATGAAGGCTGATTATGAAGCTTTAACTGGTAAAACGATCGAAGTCGTTAAAGGTACAAAAAGTGATGTAAATGCAGGTGATTTCTTCTTTGAAAAAACTGCAGATACGACTCTTGGCCTGAAGGATGAAGGATATCTGATGGAAATCAATGATTCTGTTACTGTTACTTCTGAAACACAGACGGGGGCTTACTGGGCAACTCGTACGATTCTTCAGGCGTTAAAACAGAATGATTATGTAAGCATTCCAAAAGGGATCACGCGTGATTATCCTTTATATAAAGTACGCGGGTTTATTCTGGATGTTGGTCGTAAGACATTTACATTGGATTATCTTAAACAGCTTGTAAAACAGATGTCTTGGTATAAGATGAATGACTTCCAGGTACATTTAAATGATAATCTAATTCCTCTTGAAAAATATTCAAGCGCAGGTCTTGATCCAATGAATGCTTATTCTGCATTCCGTTTGGAAAATGATACAGTAAAAAAAGGAAATGTATTGGTAGATACAAACGGGGATCCGGTTCAAGTAAACGGAAAAGAACAAGTATATCAGAATGATCTGACTAGTACGGATTTGTGGTACACCAAAGAAGAGTTTAAAAATTTTATTAAAGAATCACGAGCGTTAGGTGTGAATATCGTACCTGAAATTGATACTCCTGCTCACTCATTGGCATTAACTCGAGTATTGCCAGATTTACGTTTGGGAACTTGGGGACGTCAAAACGATCATTTGGATTTAGTAAAATCTTACGAACAGTGTCTGACATTTGTGAAGACAATCTTTAATGAATATTTAGAAGGGACAGACCCGGTATTTGATAGTGATACGATCGTTCATATCGGTGCTGACGAATATAATGCTTCTTCAGTAGCATATCGTAAGTTTGTAAATGACATGATAGAATATGTTCGTGATACCAAACAGCGTGTGGTACGTGTCTGGGGAAGTTTTTCGGCAGCTGCTAAGGGTGATGCAATCAATACAGTGGCAGATGATGGTACAAGAGTACAAATCAATCTTTGGAATTTCAGTTATGCGAAAATGAATGAAATGTACGAAAATGGATTTGATCTGATTAACTGTAATGATGGAAATTACTATATCGTGCCTAACGCAGGATATTATTCCAGTGGTAAGATCAGTGATGGCAACATGTATAATCTGGATATCAATAAGATCAGTAATGTGACGATTCCTGCTGGTGATAAACAAATGATCGGTGGAGCATTTGCTGTTTGGAATGATATGACCGATTATTTGGACAATGGTGTTAGTGAATACGATGTTTATAGCCGTATTAGTAATTTATCGCTTTTCGCAGCAAAATTATGGGGTAAAGGAGAGCTTAATTTGAATGAAGCCAATGTGCGTTCAAGTGAATTGGGAGATGCACCTCGTACAAATTTTGGTTATAAAGTTGATAGTGAAACCGATGAATACATGAATTTAGCGATGGATGAATTGAAAGATAGCTCTGAGAATAAATTTATTGTAAGTGAAGGTGAAAATGCCTCTCTTGTTGAAGTTGATGGTAAAAAAGCATTGGAGCTGAAAGGTTCTACCAGTTATATTACGACAAATCTTGAAACAGTTGGTTTAGGAAGTGATTTACGAGTTAAAGTAAAAAGAACTTCGGCAAGTACTGAGGAGCAGATTCTGTTTGAAAGTCCATATGGAAGTATCAAGGCTGTGCAGGCTGAAACCGGAAAAGTAGGGCTTTCAAGAGAAAGATTTAATTATTCCTTTAACTATACATTACCGTTGAATGAGTGGGTAGAATTAGAGTTTAAAAATGAACTGAACACGATTTCACTATATGTTAATGGTGAAAAGGTAGATACTCTGGGTGATGGTGAGAAAATACAAGGACGTCCTCTATTGGCTACGATGATGTTCCCTATGGCTGTTATAGGAAGTAAGACGAATGCGTTTATTGGTTTTGTTGATGATGTTCGTATAGGTAAAAGTGATGATTTTAGTAGCACAATGTCATTGGACTATGCATTATGGAATGCTTCAACAGTGATTCGTCATGAAAGTAATAATGATTTGGCATTATTGATTGCTAAGGGCAAAGAATTGTTGAAAGAGTACGATCCAAGTGAAGAAGAGATCACACGTTTAACAAATGAGATCAATGCAATCGTAGATACATATGATTATGAAAAGGCAAATTATAATCGCATCCGTGTTTACCGCTCATTAGTTGAAGATCTTTCTGCATTTACAGATGAAAGTGCCGCAACTGTTACTCGCATTTTAAATTCAATTCGTGATGATCTTCCTGTTGAACTTCAGACAACAGTAGATGGATATGAGCATGATTTATTAAGTGCAATTGAAAAATTAGAAACAAAACCGTTGACAAATCTATATTTTATTGATCAGTCAACGATGAAAGCAACTGCGTCAAGCAATCATACAGATGGTTCTACACCAGATAAAGTATTAGATGGAAATACCTCTACAATATGGCATACTTTATGGAGCGATACAGAAATGCCACATTGGATCGATCTTGAATTTAGTGAGCCAACTGAAATAAAAGGTTTGATTTATACACCACGTCAGAGTGGAAATAATGGTAATGTGACAGAGTATGAGATCCAGGTAATGATTGGTGATAAATATCAGACAATCAAAAAAGGAACCTTACAAAATAATTCAGATGTCAAAACAATTGAATTTGAACCTGCTATAACAACTCACATACGTTTAGTATATGTGAAAGCCGTTAATAATAATGGTTCGGCAGCTGAACTTCAAGTGGTTCGTGCAAATATCAATGCAGATATAGAAGGCTTTAAGGCGGCTATTCAGGAAGCTGAAGAATTATTGGATTCTTTCAATAAGGCTGACTTTGTTGAAGAAACATGGAATGGTGCTGAGCAATTGCTTGCAAATGCAAAGGTCTTAGTATCTTCAGATGATCCTGATGCAAATGAAGTTGCACAAACGATTTATGACATTTCTAAGAAAATTACTGAACTTCGTTTAGGCAACATTGACATGAGTGATTTGAACGCTCTTATTAAAGAAGCAGAATCTTTAAGTGAAAATGAATACACTGCTGAAAGCTGGAAAATGATGCAGGAAAAATTAGCGGCTGCAAAAAAAGTTGCAGATAACAAATATTCATCTCAAACGACAGTTAACCTTGCAATAACTGAATTGGAAGATGCGCTTAAACAACTTGTGAAAGTTGAAAAAACACAAGTAGATAAGACAGAATTGCAGAAAAAATTGAATGAAGCAAAAGCTATCAACACAAGCAGATATACGAAAGAAAGCGTAAGTGCTTTGGATAAAGCAATGGCTGACGCAGAAAAAGTGTTGACAGATGAAAGTGCCACACAGGATGAGGTTGATATGGCAGTGAAAGCACTGGAAGATGCAGTGAACAGTTTACACAAATTGACAGATTCTTCAACAGACTCTAAAGCACCATCTACCAATGATAACAGCATGCTGGGTGTATATATCGGTTTACTGTCTGTCAGCATGGCGGCAATCTTTGTTTTCTTGAAAAAAAGAAAGCAAGAAATGAATTAACTTTTATACAAAAGAAGGGACGGTTCAAATTTCTTCCCTCCCTTCTTTTTGGTCCATAATTAAGAGGAGAAGAATAAATAATGGGAAAATTTTATGGAAAATTACTGAGAACTTCATTAGCGATGGTTCTTGCTGCAAACACGTTGTCAATACTGACTCCGAAAGTTACGATTGTAGAAGCAAGTGATGTAGAATATGAAATTTATCCTACACCACATGCAATGACTTATCAGGAAGGAAATTATGTCATACGTCCAAAAGTCAATGTCATCTATGAACAAGAAATTGATGATGTTACAAAAAATAGAATGGCGGAAGTATTGGCAACTAAGGACAAAGAAGTTACGATTAGTAATGAAATTGTAAAAGGGAAAACAAATATTCTTGTAGGTACATATGATTCGAAAGGATATGTAGATCAGTATGTACAGAATCATTATGTATTTAGTGATGGACTGTTTGATCATTATGGAGCTTATTTCATGGCCTCTAATAACGATGAAATCATTATTTTGGGTCGAGATACAGATGCTGCTTTTTATGGAATCACTTCCTTAAAACATATTTTCAATCAAATGGATGGTTCGAGTATTCGAAATTTTGAGATGAATGACTATGCTGATGTAAATATCCGTGGTTTCATTGAAGGTTATTATGGTATTCCATGGTCAAATGAAAATCGTATGGCTTTAATGAAATTCGGTGGCGATTTTAAGATGACTTCTTATATCTTTGCGCCAAAAGACGATCCATATCATCAAGGGAAATGGCGCGATCTATATCCGGAAAATGAGCTTAATGCCATCAAAGAAATGGTTAAGGTAGGTAATGAGTCTAAGTGCCGTTTCGTTTGGACAGCTCATCCGTTTATGGGCGGATTTAATTCAGCGAAGGCTGATGAGGAAATTCAAAGCCTGTTGAAAAAATTCGATCAGCTTTATGATGCAGGTGTCCGTCAGTTTGGGGTGCTGGGTGATGACGTAGGAAATCTTAATCGCGAAATCGTAATTAAGATGATGACAGCTGTTTCAGAATGGGCGAAAGAAAAAGGCGATGTTTATGATACGGTTTTTTGTCCTGCCGGATATAATCATTCATGGCAGGGAAATTACTCTGAATTAAATGAGTATGATGCCGGTTTCCCTGATGATATTCAGATATTTTGGACCGGTGAAGCTGTGTGTAAGCCGGTCGAACAGAAGACCTTGGATCATTTCAGAAATCAGAATGCGATGAATGGTGAAAGACGTGCACCGTTATTCTGGTTAAACTGGCCGGTCAATGACATTAATCATGGCCGTTTGCTGATGGGGAAGGCAAGTCTGCTGCATACAGATATCAATGTGGAAGATATTGCAGGTTTGGTTACTAATCCGATGCAGGAATCAGAAGCTTCAAAGGTCGCTATTTTTGCGGTTGCTGATTATTCTTGGAACGTAAAAGGTTTCAATGTTGAAAAAAGCTGGGCAGATTCTTTTGAATATATTGAGCCGGATGCTGCGAATGAATTACATATACTTGCAAAGCATATGTCTAATCCTCAGCCAAATGGGCACGGACTTGTTTTAGAGGAATCAAAAGAGCTCCAGCCGTTGATCAATACATTTAAACAGGCATTGCAAGGCAACGGTTCCATTGAAGAAACAGGAAATCAGCTGATTGAGGAAATGAATATCATCATTCAGGCTTGTGAAGATTTCCACGCTAAGAGTAAAAATGTCAAACTTAAAGAAAATTTATTGCCGTTTACCCATTCATTAAGAGATCTATGTATTTCGATTCGATCTTTTACAGAAGCCAGAATTGCTTTAGAAATGAATGATCTATATACTGCTTTTAATCAATATACAGACGGGACAGCTTATTTGAGCCAGTCAAAGACATATACGAAAAATAAGCTGAACGGTGCTTTGCAGGTCGTAAGTCCGGGTTCGACTCATTTGATTCCTCTTGCGGCGTCTTTGCAGGACAGCTTATCAGCGCCGATCAATGATTATGTTTCAGGAAATGATGATACACTGATCATTACAGCTGAATCCAGTTTTAAGACTTTCCATGCCGGTACGGTTGACAATATCATAGACGGAAAGACAAATACACATGCATGGTATAACGGTTATGAAGCTGTCGGGCAATATTATCAGGTAAATTTCAGTGTCCCTGCAACAATTTATGGTGTGAATATCTTGAATGGTGCAAGTCAAAACGGTAAAGAAAAAGATACTTTCGGTTATGCGAAATTAAGATATAAAACTTCTGATTCCGAAGAATGGAAGGATTTAGATGGCGGCAAAGAATATGGCGAATACGCAGAAACGGTGAATGTCAGCGGTATTGAGATCGAAAATGTCATTGCTGTCAGATATGAATGTACAAGGACAGGTAGTGGTAATAAGTGGCCTTCAATGCGTGAATTTGAAGTGCTGCTGGAGCCGGTAAGCACAACTTTTACGAAGGAAGTTATTCGTACAAAGGATCGCTGGGCGATTTATCAAGGTGCTGATGATAATGTAGTCGATGGCCTCACGTCAACCGGAACATGGTATAAGGTAAGGAACGATAATGGTGAAAACCGAGATACCGCTATGCCGGGTGACTTTATCGGGGTCAAGCTGTCCCAGCCGATCATCCTGGGAAAAATTGACATCTTACAGGGAATGGATGATAAAACAAGTGATTATTTCCAAAATGTAACACTGCAATGGTCATTGACAGGTAATGACGATGATTGGCACGATATCCAGTCATATACCAATACACGTCATATTCAGATCGATTTATCTGATCAAAATATTACAGCTCAGTATGTTCGTGTAGTCAACACAAAAGTTCAGCAGAATTGGATCGGTATGCGTGAATTTGATGTTCAGGCAAAGGTATATTTCAATTCAAAAGCATATACCAATGTTGATACATATCGCAATATCGGTGTCAATGTATTAACCGATAATGCTTATCTCGATCCTCAAGGTGATCTTACCTTGAATCAGAATGAATATATAGGTATCAAATTAGATCGCGTTCATGAAGTAATGTCTATTCAGGCAGATTTAGAAAATGCTGATGGCATTCTTATAGAAACGTCTTTGAATGGTTATGAATGGATAGCTTATGATAAGAATGACGGCAATATAAATGCCCGTTATATTCGTTTGATCAATCATTCAGATACACCGATTACTTTTGATATCAATGCACTCACTGTGAATACGCTTGAGTATTATGAAAAATCCTTATCTCAGGAATTAACTAAAAACTTTACATTGGACAGTGCAACGCCGGCAGGTAATTTATTTGACGGTGATCGTACGACACAGGTGAATTTTAAACCGAATCAGAAACAGGGTAATCAGTTTGTTTATGATTTAGGAAGAACGATCCATATTGATACGTTGAAGGTTGTTTGCAAAGATAGTGAAATTGATTATCCGCGTCATGCGAAAATATCTGTTTCTATGGATGGTAAAATATGGCGTGATATCATGTTTATCGGAAATCAGGATGGACCAAACGAAGGTGAAGCAACCAACGAAGAAGATATCAATGATGTACTTCCTTTGCATGAAACATCGTATAATGCCAAAGAGGTAACGGATGTCAATGTAGAGGCCCGTTATTTAAAGCTTGAGATCACGCGCACAAAGGTCGGAGATAATAAATGGCTGCGTCTTCAGGAAATCGAGATCAATAAGGGTGAGTATGTGCCAAGCACGAATGATCCTACATTTACCGGCTGCAATGATACGAAAAACGGACAGTTTTCATA
>NZ_CALVGS010000020.1 GCF_944327115.1 uncultured Traorella sp. | reverse complement strand
AATATCATAACATAAATCATACTTAACTTTTTTATTCTCTTTCATTATCTTTCTGTCCATCAAAATTGAAATTTCCTAATATATAAAAAAGAATCACCTTGCGGTGATCCTTAAGCTGATAACACTTTTCTTCCTTTAGCACGACGACGAGCTAAAACGTTGCGTCCTCCAACTGTTTTCATACGAGCTCTAAATCCGTGAGTAGTCTGGTGTTTTCTCTTACTTGGTTGATATGTTCTTTTCATAGAGCCACCTCCATCTTTTCTAATCTATAAACTAATAGAACATTGCTTATTGATTATACAAAACAATTGAGTCAAAGTCAAATATTATTTATTTATGATCATCACGCATCATTCCTGCAATGATCAAGGAATCGGTATATAAGGTCTTTGAAATGAGCGGTAACGGTGTTGAAAAGACTTTATTCATAATTTATCTATGCTTTACATTTCTATAAATATAAACAGCTTATCTAACTTTTTTGTGGAAATATCCCTTTAAATTTTACTTGTTTTACACATTATTTGTGGATAACTTGGGGAATAAAAAAATAATTCAAAAAGAAGGCTGTGGAATTATTGAAAAGTCAAAATAGCCTTTATTTATAGGCTTTTTTTCACTTATACGATTGGGGAAAACATCCCCTTTTTCCACAATTGTTTTCCACGTTTTCCACAATTTCCTTTTCCACATATCACTTATCCACAAGTTTTCCACAATCAAAAGATGTGGAATTCTTATAAGTAATGATTCTTAAAGGTTATTTTTTAATTCTGGACTGTGGAAAACATCCTTTCAAAAAAAGTTGTCCTAGTAATTTATACTTTTTTGTTTTAGAATATATATGCTGAATTGAGGGAATAAGACATGTCAAATTATACAAGAAATTCTTTACAACTCATTTGGAATCAGACACTGGATAAATTAAAAACCGGTGCTTTTTTTGATATGGCTATTTTCAATACCTATATTCATGAATCAAAACTTTATGATCTGAATCAAAACGGAGCTGTTGTCATTGTTCCCAGCTTTGTATCCCGGCAAATTTTCGAAAATAACAAGGCTGTCATTGAAAAAGCTCTGAGTGAAGTGCTTGATCAAACGATTACCATTAACTTTACATTAAAAAAAGATATTCAAAACTATACCGAATTAAACGAAGAAAATAAGAAAATCATCCTTGAAGATAAATTATTAGATAAATATACCTTTGATAACTTTGTAGTCGGTCATTCAAACCGCGAAAGTCAGGCAGCTGCCCTGTCATGTGCGGTCAATCCCGGCGAATTCTTCAACCCGTTATTTATCTATGGTAATTCAGGTCTGGGAAAGACCCATCTGCTTCATGCAATCGGTAATTATGTAAAAGAGCATTCACCTGAAAAAAAGGTCATTTATATTTACAGCGAAGATTTTATATCTCTTATCGTCAATTCCATTCGTGATAAGACGATCGAGGAAGTAAAAAGGATCATCGAAGAAGCTGATTATCTCCTGATCGATGATATCCAGCGCTTGAAACAGGGAGAAAGAAGTCAGGAAATCTTCTTTAATCTCTATAATAATCTTTTTTCAAAAGGTAAACAGATCGTTTTGACAAGTGATATTCATCCAAGCGAGCTTAAAGGTATTGAAAACCGTCTGATTTCAAGATTTAATTCCGGATTGTCCGTAGGGATCGATTCTCCTGAATTTGAAACATCCTTAGCGATTCTGGAAAAAAAGATCGAAGAAAGAAATGAGCAATTATTAATTGAAAGAAGCGTGCTGGAATATATCGCTACGACCTATTCCAATGATGTGCGTGAACTTGAAGGAAATCTTAATAAGCTGATCTTTAAAGCGATCCTCTATAATCCGAAGGTCATCGATCTCGATTTCGCAATCATGGCCTTCAAGGATGATCCTAACAACAAATCGCCCGGGGTATTAACGGTTTCAAAGATAAAAAAGGCCGTCTGTGATTTTTATGGACTTACAAAATCGCAGCTGGAAAGCAAAATGAAGACGACAAATATTTCAAATGCCCGTCATATTGCCATCTATCTTTGCCGTAAACATCTGGATATGCCTTTTGCGAAAATCGGCATGGAATTCGGTGGACGTGATCATTCTACGATCATGGCTAGCTATGAAAAAGTCAATAAGCTGATCAAAGAAAAAGAATTATTTGCAAGTGCTGTGATGAAAATTGAAAAGAAACTGGGTATTTGATTCTTTCCCCACTGTTATCCACAGTCAAAATAGTGTAAAATAGTACCTGGGAATAAGAGTATTTCGGACTTTTCCACATTTCCACAGTCCTAATTATTATTATTCATTAAATAAAAAATATATAAAAGGAGGTTCCCATGAACTTTAAAATTTCAAAAACTGTCTTCTATAACGCTTTGTTGATTGCTTCAAGAGCTATTTCTAACTTTTCACCTCTGCCTGCTTTCAGCGGTATCAAGATTGAGGTAAAGACGGACTGTATCGTTTTGGTAGGAAGCGATTCGGACATATCTATAAAGACGATCATAAGAGCGGATGAAGAAGAATCGTTACATATATATGAAACAGGCAGCATCGTTATCGAAGCCAAGTATATTCTTGAGATCATTCGTAAAATGGATTCTGAAAATATTGAGTTTGAACTGATTGAAAATGCCAGTGCCCGAATCATTTCTGAAACCAGTGAATTTAAGATCAACGGTATGAGGGCAAACGAATATCCAAATATTGATTTTACCTGCCCGATCTTGAAATTTGATATGAAATCGGAGCTGTTGAAGGAAATCATTTCACAGACGTGTTTTGCAACCAGCAAGAGCGAAACAAGACCGGTGTTGACAGGTGTCAATTTTAACTGTTCACATTCAAGATTGAATTGTGTGGCTACTGATTCTTACCGTCTTGCGAAAAAGACGGTTGATCTTGAACAGGACCTTGATTTTAATATAACTATACCGGCAAGAAATCTTAATGAAGTCATGAAGACCTTGGATCTTGATGAGAATGTCATGATTGCTGTAAGTGACAAGAAAGCGCAGTTTGTGA
The DNA here is from genome assembly GCF_944327115.1 of uncultured Traorella sp. Classification (GTDB taxonomy): domain Bacteria; phylum Bacillota_I; class Bacilli_A; order Erysipelotrichales; family Erysipelotrichaceae; genus Traorella. The sequence goes on along the minus strand of NZ_CALVGS010000020.1, from coordinate 18,107 downwards.
TTGCAAATACATTGATCCAGACAAGGCTGATCGATGGGGTATATCCGGAAACGGATCGTCTGATCCCGGTCAGCTTTGCTTATGAGCTGGAAATAGATTCCCAGGAAATCACCAGTGCAATCGATAGAGCCAGCTTTATTAAGAATGACGGTGTAAGTGTCATCAAGATTTCTTTGGATGAAAAGGAATGTTTATTGTCCAGCCGTTCTCAAGAAGTGGGTTCAAGTAAGGAAAATCTGAAAAACGGTGTCTTTAAGGGTGAACATCTTGATATTTCTTTTAACGGATTATATGTATTTGATGCCTTGAAGGTTATTAATAAGGGAAAGGTTCGTTTCAGCTTTTCCGGAGATATGAAACCTTTTATCGTTCAAAGTGAGGATGATGCATCGATCATCCAGCTGATCCTTCCTTTACGAACATATGCTTAAATAAAAAATAAGCCATGATGCGATTCTGATCAACTCATTGGGCATTCATTTGCCGATGTGCGGAGGAATCGCATTTTATTATGAAATAAATCCTTGATAATTCGTGTTTTTTGCTTTAAATTCCCCAAATAAGAGCGTAAATATGTTATAATTATATAGATGAGATAAAGGAGTTACGAATGGAAATCAAGCTGAATAAAGAATTTATCACACTGGGTCAGTTATTGAAAGTTACGGATTTTATTTCTTCTGGCGGAGAAGCAAAACGAATGGTAAATATGTTGGATATCTCTGTTAACGGTGAACATGAAAACCGTAGGGGAAGAAAGCTTTTCAGCGGTGATGTTGTAGTCATTGAAGGAAAGAAGTTTGAATTGATCTGATGTATATTTCGCATTTACATTTGGTTCATTATCGAAATTATCTGAATCAATCGTTTGAGTTTGACAGGGGCATCAATTATATCGTAGGTAAAAATGCTCAGGGAAAGACAAATCTGCTTGAAAGTATTTATTATTGTTCGACGACAAAGACTCATCGAAATGTAGACGATGTCAGCTGTATCTATGAAGGGTATGATGCCTTTCGCATTGATGCGGCAGTGATAAAAAAGAATCGAAAAGTGGATCTTACAGCTATTTATAGTAAATCAGGAAAAAATTTATATCTGTATCGAAATCCTGTAAAGAAGGTCAGTGATTTTGTGGGATTTGTGAATGCTGTTATTTTTTCGCCCAATGATATGAATATTTTCTCGGCACAGCCGCGCTTCAGAAGAAGGTTTATGGATATCGAACTTTCAAAGTGTTCTAAGACTTATATGTTTACCTTGAATGAGTTTTATCGAATTTTGAAGCAGCGAAATGCCTATCTCAAAACAGAAAATATCGATCATGATTATTTAAGCATACTTGATGAGAAATGTGCTGATTTGCAGTGTATCATTTTGCGGCAAAGATATAAATTTCTTCATGATCTGACTGAAATTTCTCAAAAATTTTATGATGAGCTGGCAAATGATTCTACTAAATTTTCTATTGTCTATAAAACCTTTGTTCATATTGCGGATGAATCGCAGATGAAGGAGGAAATAAAAACGATATACAAGAATAATTTTCAACGTGATCTCTTTTTAAAAACGACTGAGAAAGGGATTCATAAAGATGATTTTGTGCTGATGATCGATGGTAAGGATGCTGACGATTATGCTTCTCAGGGACAAAAGAGAACGATACTTTTGGCTTTGAAAGTAGGTATCGTCAAACTGATCGAGAAAATCATTGATGATGAGCCAATTTTGCTGCTGGATGATGTATTCAGTGAGCTGGATGAGGAAAGGCGTCGAAAATTATTGGATTTGTTGCCTAAGAACATACAAATATTTATTTCTACTACTGAAGAAATAGATAAAAATTATCAACGTCCGATCAAAACGATCGTGATACAGGATGGAAAGATAAAGGAGGAGCATCAAAATGGAAGAAAAACATGAGCTTTATGATTTAGAGGCTAAGGTTGAACATTCTTATGAGGCAGATGATATTCAGGTTCTTGAAGGACTTGAGGCTGTGCGTAAAAGACCGGGCATGTATATCGGTTCGACTTCGCAGAAGGGATTGCATCATCTGGTGTGGGAAATCGTAGACAATTCCATTGATGAAGCTTTAGCGGGGTATGCAACGGATATTCATATTCGTGTAACGAAGGATCATGTCGTTGAAGTTGAGGATAACGGACGAGGAATGCCGGTCGGTATCAACAGCAAGAGCGGCATCAGTGCAGTTGAAACGATCTTTACGATCCTACATGCCGGAGGTAAGTTTGGCGGAGGCGCTTATAAGGTTTCCGGTGGTCTACATGGTGTTGGTGCATCTGTTGTAAATGCACTCTCCAGCTGGCTGACTGTTTCGGTCTTTAATGAAGGCAAGGAATATTTTGTCAAGTTTGTGAATGGTGGCAATGTTGAAACACCTTTGCATGTCATTGGTGAGTGTGATCCTGAAAAACATGGTTCTTTGGTTACCTTCAAGGCAGATCCTGAGATTTTTCAGGAAACGTGTGAATATGATTTTGATACGCTGAATCAGCGTATTCGTCAGTTGGCCTTTTTAAATAAGGGAATACATATGCATTTTGAATTTGATCCTGAAGATAAAAAGGTGGATTATCTATATGTCGGCGGTATAAAGGAATATGTTGCTTATTTGAATAAAAATAAGGAGCCGCTTCATGAAGATATCGTTTATTGTGAAGGAGAAGACGAGAATGTTCTCTGTGAAGTAGCAATGCAGTATAATGACGGCTATATTCCAAATATTTATTCCTTCTGTAACAATATCAATACGGTTGAAGGCGGTACTCATGAAGAAGGATTCCGTCTTGCCTTAACACGTGTGATCAATAACTATGCAAGAGAGATCAATATGTTGAAGAAGGATGAATCCTTATCCAGCGATGATGTTCGTGAAGGACTTACAGCGATCATTTCGGTGAAGCATCCGGATCCGCAATATGAAGGACAGACAAAGACCAAGCTTGGAAATTCAGAGGTCAGAAAGATCGTTTCAAATATCTTCGGAAAGCAATTGGAGCGTTTCTTCTTGGAAAATCCTTCGACAGCCAGAACGATCGTCGATAAGGCAATATTGGCAAGCAAAGCACGTCTTGCCGCTAAAAAGGCCAGAGAGCTTACAAGACGTAAGGGTGATTTGGATATTACGAATTTCTATGGCAAATTGTCTGATTGTAAGAGCAAGGATGCCAGTGAATGTGAAATATTCCTTGTCGAAGGTGATTCTGCCGGAGGAAGTGCCATCAAGGGAAGAAACAGTATGACTCAAGCTATCCTTCCATTGAGAGGAAAGATCTTAAATGTAGAGAAAGCTCGTTTAGACAGAGCCTTATCAAATGAAGAAATCAGAACGATCATTACTGCTTTCGGAACCGGTATCGGTGAAGAATTTGATCTGTCTAAGCTGCGTTATGATAAGATCATCATCATGACGGATGCCGATGTCGATGGCAGTCATATTCGTGTATTGTTGTTGACATTGTTCTATCGTTTCTTTAAGCCAATCGTTGAAGCAGGGCATGTTTATGCTGCCCAACCACCGCTGTTTGTCATCAAGCATGGTAAAAAGATCAAGTATGTATTAAATGAAGCTGAAAGAGATGAATATCTTGCGACGCTTTCACCAAATACAAAATATGAGATCAATCGTATGAAAGGTCTTGGTGAAATGGATGCGGAAGAATTGAATGAAACAACGATGGATATCAACAAGCGTATCTTACGTCAGATTACTGTTGATGATGCCATCATGGCAGATGAGATATTTACGACTCTGATGGGTGAGGAAGTCGAACCTCGCCGGCAGTTTATTGAAAATAATGCGACATATGTGACAAATCTTGATATTTAATGGGAGGAGGATTTGATGGATCGATTAGAGAAAAATAACATTGTAAAAGAAGTCAAGGATTCCTTTCTTGAATATTCAATGAGCGTTATCGTGGCACGTGCATTGCCGGATTTAAGAGATGGGTTAAAACCGGTTCATAGAAGAATTCTATATTCAATGTATGAAAGTGGTTATACGCCTGATAAGCCTCATAAAAAGAGTGCCCGTATCGTCGGTGATGTCATGGGTAAATATCATCCTCATGGAGATTCCAGTATTTATGAGGCAATGGTAAGAATGGCCCAGGATTTCAGTTATCGTTATATGCTGGTGGATGGACATGGAAACTTTGGTAATATCGAAGGATATGGTGCTGCGGCAATGCGTTATACGGAATCCCGTCTGTCGCGTATCTCTTTAGAGCTTTTACGCAATATCAATAAAAATACCGTTGATTTTGATCTTAACTTTGATGAAAGTGAAAAAGAACCAAAGGTCTTGCCTTCACGTTTTCCGAATATTTTGGTAAATGGAACCTCCGGAATCGCGGTGGGTATGGCAACCAATATTCCTCCACATAATCTTTGTGAAGTGATTGATGGATGTGTAGCTTATATTGACAATCATGACATTAGTCTTGATGAAATGATGAAATATATCAAGGGACCGGATTTTCCGACCGGAGCAATCATTCTTGGCAACAGCGGCATTCGTAAAGCTTACGAAACAGGCCGTGGAGTCATTACGGTACGCAGTAAGGCACGGATCGAAGAAGAAAAAGGCCGTAATGTCATAATCATTGATGAAGTTCCTTATGGTGTCAATACCGCAGAGCTTAAAAATAAGGTTGCTGAGCTGGTACATAATAAGATCATTGATGGTATCTCTGATTATCATTCTGATTTAAAAGATGGTATTAAAATTACGATCACATTAAAAAAAGATGCCAATCCGCAAGTGATTTTGAATCAGTTGTATAAACATACTTCTTTTCAGACTTCTTATGGAATCATCTTATTGATGCTTGATCATGGTGTTCCTAAAACATTAGGACTTTTAGATATCATTCGTAAATATATTGATTTCCAGAAAGAAATCATTGAAAGAAGAACACGCTATGATCTTGATGTGGCACAAAAAAGAGTCCATATCTTAGAGGGATTGAAAATTGCGCTGGATCATATTGATGAAGTCATTCGTTTGATCCGTTCTTCAAAAAATGATGATGAAGCCCGCAGCGGTTTAATGGATCAATTCCAATTATCTCAGGTACAGGCAAACGCTATTCTTGAAATGAGATTGCGTCGTTTGACCGGTCTGGAAAGAGAAAAGATCGAAAACGAGTTATTGGAATTATTCAAGCAGATCGATGCTTTGAAAGAAATATTATCCAGCGAGGCAAATATTTTAAAAGTCATCAAAGATGAGCTTTTGGAAATTAAAGATAAATATGGCGATGAAAGACGTACAAGCATCGATATGACAGCGATTGAATATATTGATGATGAATCGTTGATACCGGAAGAACAAATTGTTGTTACAATGACACAGACAGGCTATATCAAACGTATTCCTCTTAACACATATCGTACTCAGAACCGTGGCGGTAAAGGTGTCAAGGGATTAAATATGAATGAAAATGATGTTGTTGAAACATTGTTGAATATGTCAACACATGATTATCTTTTGGTTTTCACGAATAAAGGAAAGGTTTTCCGTTTGAAAGGATTTATGCTGCCATCAGGAAGCAGAACGAGCAAAGGAATTCCGATCATCAATCTGATAAATATCGAAAAAGATGATAAGGTACAGGCATTGGTAGCATATTCACCAAATGAGGATGCAAAATATTTATTCTTTGCGACAAAGAAAGGTATCGTCAAACGTACACCTGTTTCAGAATTTGAGTCAATACGTCAGAATGGTAAGATTGCCATCGTACTGAATGAAGATGATGAGCTTATTGATGTGAAAGGTACAACCGGAAATGATGAAATCCTGATTGCTGCGACAAATGGTAAATGTGTTCGCTTCTCAGAAAAAGATGTTCGTCCTATGGGAAGAAAATCAATCGGAGTCAAAGGTATGAATGTTGATGGTTCGGATGTTGTCGGTATGGCTCTTTCAACTGAAGGTGAATCTATTTTATCTGTGACAGAAAAGGGTTATGGTAAGAAAACACCAATTGCTGATTATCGTATGTGCAAACGTGGGGCAAAGGGTGTCTTAACTGTCAATGTTTCTGAACAGACAGGAAAACTTACTTCAATTCGTTCTGTCAATGGTGATGAGGATGCAATGATCATTACTAATGAAGGTATCATCATTCGTTTGAGCCTTGATAAGGTTGCAAACTATGGACGTAATACAAAGGGTGTCCGTCTGATCAATCTCAGTGATAGTGATGCAATTGTCAGCAAGGTTACGATCGTTGAAAAAGAAGAAGAAAATGAAGAAGCCATTGACAATTCTTCTCAGGAATGATTAAATATACTCGTTTAAAGCGATGATGAGGATAAGTAGATACTGTTAGCTTGCAGAGAGATAACGGATGGTGAAAGTTATCAGTGAAAGGTATTGAAATCAACCTTGGAGCGAGCGGAGGAATTAAGTATTCCGCTACGGTGGTTCCGTTATAACTATCGAGAGGACAAGTAATCTTACTTGTCAAAAAGGGTGGCAACACGAGGTATCGTCCCTTTAATACGATACCTCTTTTTTTATTCAAAGAGGAGGAAAAAAAGATGATCGATATAAAATTGATCCGCGAGAATCCTGATTTAGTTCGTGAAAATATAAAAAAGAAATTTCAGGATCATAAACTGCCATTGGTAGATGAAGTTATCGAATTGGATAAGGAAAACAGAAAAACAAAGCAGGAAGCTGAAAATCTGAGAGCTGAACGTAATAAAATATCTAAAACGATCGGTGCGCTGATGGCCCAGGGAAAGAAAGAAGAAGCCGAAGAAGTCAAGAAAAAAGTAAAAGAATTTGCCGGCAGATTGGAAGAACTTGAAGCTAAAGAAGTGGAGCTGGGAGAAAAAGTAAAGAATATCATGATGGTCATTCCAAACATTATCGATCCTTCAGTACCTATTGGCAAAGATGATAGTGAAAACGTTGAAGTCCAGCGTTATGGAGAACCAAAAGTACCTGATTTTGAAATTTCTTATCATACTGAGATCATGGAAAGTTTCAATGGTATCGATTTAGACAGCGCAAGAAAGGTTGCCGGTAATGGATTCTATTACCTGATGGGTGATATTGCACGTTTACACAGTGCTGTAATTTCATATGCTCGTGATTTTATGATCGATCGTGGATTTACGTATTGTGTTCCGCCATTTATGATTCGCAGCAATGTGGTAAATGGAGTCATGAGCTTTTCTGAGATGGAAAATATGATGTATAAGATAGAAGGTGAAGATCTCTATCTTATTGGAACAAGCGAACATTCAATGATCGGAAAATTTATTGATACGATCATTGATGAAAAAGATCTTCCTTATACATTGACTTCTTATTCACCTTGCTTCAGAAAAGAAAAAGGAGCTCATGGTATAGAGGAAAGAGGTGTATATCGTATCCATCAGTTTGAAAAACAGGAAATGATCGTTGTATGTAAACCTGAGGATTCAAGCATGTGGTATGATCGTTTATGGCAAAACACAGTTGATTTTTTCAGAACCCTTGATATACCGGTGAGAACCCTTGAATGCTGTTCCGGTGATTTAGCCGATCTAAAAGTAAAATCAGTGGATGTAGAAGCATGGTCGCCAAGACAAAAGAAATATTTCGAGGTAGGTAGCTGTTCAAATTTAGGAGATGCACAGGCAAGAAGACTACAAATTCGTGTTAATGGTGAAAATGGAAAATATTTTGCCCACACATTGAATAATACGGTGGTTGCTCCTCCTCGTATGTTGATTGCATTCTTGGAAAATAATCTGAATGCAGATGGTTCAGTAAATATTCCGGTAGCCTTACAGCCATATATGGGTGGAAAGACAAAAATTGAAAAGAAATAATGTTTCACGTGAAACATCATAAAAGTGAGTGAATATCCTCACTTTTTATTTTATTCTGTGATAAACTAGTATCATGAAATATACTGGGAGGAAAAATGAATAAAGAGTACTATAAAGCATACAATGACAGATATAAGCAGGTCCATGATCATTCACTCCAATGGGCTTCAGATAATCCTTCAAATATCGTGTCAGATACAATTTTGAAATACCACATTTCGCCAACAGATAATATTTTAGAACTCGGCTGTGGTGAAGGAAGAGATGCAGCTTTTTTATTAGAAAAAGGATATCATGTTCTTGCAACGGATGTGTCAGAAGAAGTTATTCAATACTGTCAAAAAAAATATTCGAAATATTGTAATGAATTTAAAGTAATGGATTGTTTAAAAGATCATTTAGATGGAACATTTGATTATATTTATGCAGTTGCACTTTTACATATGCTTGTATTAGATGAAGATAGATATCAATTTTATAAATTCATATATGACCATTTAGATAATGATGGTATTGCTCTCATATGTACGATGGGAAATGGTAAATTTGAAAAGAAAAGTGATATCAATGAAGCATTTGAATTAGATAGAAGAATACATACTGAAACACAGAAAGAACTGATGATTGCACAAACATCTTGCAGGATCGTTAATTTTGATACATTTGTTAGTGAAATTAATTCTAGCGGCTTGAGTATTATTGAAAAAGGCATGACACACATAGAACCGGATTTTCCTATGATGATGTTTGCTGTCGTAAAAAAAGATAATGAATCATCTTTATAATAGTTATAAATACACGTGTTAAAGGATCACAAACACAGAATTGAAAAGATATAACTTTTACCTTGTATAAAGTAACAGAGTTATGTTATAATGTCATAGCTATCACAATGATAACTACTGAACCTGGTCAGGTCGGGAACGAAGCAGCCATAAGGTGGCGCTGTCATGTGTGGTAGCTTTTATTATAGGTGAAATATGGAAAAAAGATACATGGAGCTTGCTTTGAAAGAGGCAGAAAAAGCATTCAAGAAAGATGAGGTGCCGATTGGTGCGGTAATCGTTTATGATAATCAAGTTATTGCGAGAGCACATAACTTGCGTGAAAAAAAACAGATGTCAACTGCTCATGCTGAAATACTGGCAATCGAAAAAGCTTGTCGCAAACTAGGAAGCTGGAGATTAGATAATTGTGAACTTTATGTGACGCTTGAACCGTGTCCGATGTGTGCGGGAGCAATACTGCAGTCTAGAATAAAAAAAGTAGTCTATGGTGCCAAGGACCCTAAGGGTGGATCCATTGAATCAGTCATGAAAATGTATGAAACGAAGGGATACAATCATTATCCGGAAACGCTCTATCTTGAATGTGAAGAATGCTCGAAGATTTTAAAGGATTTTTTCAAACAAAAAAGAATGAAATAGATAAACGATAATGATATAATAAAAAGCAGAAAGCAGGTGTTTTATGGCTTATATTGCATTGTATCGAAAATATAGACCAACGAATTTTGAAGATGTCGCAGGACAAAAGCATATTGTCAAAACACTTCAGAATGCTGTACAACAAAATCGTATTGCGCATGCTTATCTTTTTTGTGGACCAAGAGGAACAGGAAAAACAAGTACTGCGAAAATATTCGCAAAAATGATCAATTGTGAAAGTAAGACCAAGCGTCCATGCGGAAAATGTGATAATTGCCTTGCAATCCAACAGGGAAATCATCCTGATATCATAGAGATAGATGCTGCCAGTAATAATGGTGTCGATCAGGTTCGTGATCTGATTGAAAAAGTAAAGTATGCTCCATTGAAAGGAAAATATAAAGTTTATATCATTGATGAAGTACATATGATGAGCTCGGGGGCTTTCAATGCCCTATTAAAAACGATCGAAGAACCACCGGCACATGTAATCTTTATTTTCGCAACCACAGAACCACATAAGGTGCTGCCGACGATCATATCCCGTTGTCAAAGATATGACTTCACAAAAATCAGCGTTAAGGATATGATGGAGAGCATAAAAAAAATATTGGAGAAGGAAAATATCCAATATGAAGAAGAAGCAGTGCGTCTTGTATGTCAGCTGGCTGATGGTGGAATGCGTGATGCATTAAGTATCGTTGATCAAGTTATTGCATATTCACTTGATAAACTTACCTGTGAGGCTATTAATGCAATCTATGGAATCGTAACTGTTCCTGAAAAAATAGAGCTTCTTCAGATGGTGTCAAATCAGGATGCCAAAGGTTGTATGCAGAAAATCAATGAATTTGCAGAACGTGGCATTGATATAAAAAGATGTACTAATGATATGATTGAAATATTAAAAGAAAGTGTTATCCACGATTACACAAAGGATGCTTCGTTGTGTACCATATTAAATAAAGATGAGATTCATGATGCGAAGCTTGGACGTTCTACAAAGGAAAGATTGTCTATGATTGAAGAGTTGATCAAGACTTATGATCAATATCGGTTCGCATCCAATATACAATCTTATTTTGAGGTGTGTCTATTGAATATGATGTCTATTGAAGATAAAGAAGTGAATGTTTCACGTGAAACATCTTCAACTGATGATATATCTGATATACCTGAAACTGCAGAAGAAAGTGTAATCGATTCACCACCTGAAACAAAACAATCTGTAAAAAAAGAAATAAAAGGATTAGATCATGAATATATGCTTTCATTGCTAGTAGGAGCTAATAAGACATATAAACATGAAGATTTATCAAAGCTAGAAAAGCTATCAAATTATTATCTTAGTCCGGCATGGGCAAGGTATGCAAATCTGTTACGAGATATGAATTTGGTTGCCAGCGGTAAAGAATATATTATCGTTGGTGTTAAGAACGAAGCAATTGCAAATGAAATCAACGAATTAGATGCTCAAGGAGCTTTTATAGATTTCATGGAAGTCCTATTATCAAAGAAGAAAAAGGTATTTGCTATTACAAATGAGGAACAGAAACAGCTTATCAACGAATTTATACAACGTCAAAAAAGTCATACGTTACCGGAAGCAGCTTCAGTAAAGCTGGAAGAAGATAGTCTTGAATTAGTGAAAAATCTATTTGGAGAAGAAAATATAGAAATAAAGGAGTAAGAAGATGAATATACAAGCATTATTAAAACAGGCTCAGAAAATGCAGGCTGATCTAAAAAAAGTCGAACAGGAATTAGAAGCCAGAGTTTATGAAGAAGAAAATGAATTTGTTCGTGTTGAATGTGATGGAAAATATCATATCAATACGATCGAAATCAAAAATAAAAATTTAGAAGATATTGAAATGCTTCAAGACATGATTGCTGTTGCAGTTAATAAGGTCATTGAAAAAGCTAAAACGGAACATGAACAAGAGCTGTCAAAAATTACAGGCGGCGTTAAAATGCCGGGAGCATTCTAATGTATCCAGCATTATTTGAAACACTCGTAGAGAGCTTTAGAAAATTGCCGGGAGTTGGACAAAAGACAGCTGAACGTTATGCTTTTGAATTTTTAAAATGGGATCAGGAAGAAATTGATGAATTTTTAAAGGCTTGTTCTTTAGCGAAAAAAAATCTCCATACATGCAAGATATGTGGTAATTTAGCGGAAGATGAACTATGTGAAGTTTGTAAGGATACTACCAGAGATACGAGTACGATCTGCGTGGTTGAACAAGTGCAGGATTTAATCGCCATGGAAAAGACTCATGAATATAAAGGTGTCTACCATGTTCTTAACGGAGTAATTTCACCATCAAAAGGGATACTTCCGGATGACATCAATATAGATTCATTGATAAAAAGATGTGATGATACAATCTCAGAAGTGATCATTGCGACAAATCCAACAGTTGAAGGAGAAACAACAGCTTTATATTTATCAAAACTTTTGGAAAAGAAAAATATTCAAGCGACAAGAATCGCTCATGGCCTGCCGATGGGAGCTCATTTAGATTATGCAGACGAAATGACATTGATCAAAGCCATGGAAAACAGAAAAAAGATGGAATAAAAATCAGAGCAATCTGATTTTTTTTATGTGATATGAAAAAATAGTATCATCATATAAATGCTTACTACACTTTATACAGATGGCCAAAGTAATTCAATTTGATTACTGGAACAATAATCAATATACGACTGATCAGGCATTTGATCTGTGATGATGGTATGAAAAGCATTAACAGAAGCGAAAGTCGCTAAACCTGCCCGGCCAAATTTACTGTGATCGACTACAAGGATAGATTGTTGAGATTGTTTAACAGCCAAGCTTTTTATATCATGCTCACAAATATCAGAATTAGTAGCTCCTTTTTGTAAAGAAAAACCATTTGCAGCTATAAAAGCTTTGTCCAGGTTATATTTTTTTAATATCTTTACTGTATCATAATTTGCACAACAGTTTGTGGAATTAATAAATTCACCGCCAAGAAAAATAATCTTGAAATTTTTAAATTTCTTACATAAATATACGACATTCATATTGTTGGTGATTATCGTGATGTTTTTGACATTTTTAAGAGAGTCGATAATATGAATCGTTGTCGTTCCGGAGTCGATAAAAATAGAATCATTATCTTTGATCAGTGAAGCAGCTAATACTCCTATCCTGTGTTTCGATTGTATATTTCGATCGAACCTTTTATCATAAGGTATCGTATTGATGACTGCACGAACACCACCATAATGTTTCTCGATGAGTCCTTGCTTTTCCAGTATATCTAAATATCTTCTTAATGTACTTTCAGATAATTCAAACTGATGTATCAGTTTTTCCATAGAGATTTCTTGTTCGGATTCAATGAGTTCTTGAAGCATGTTGATTCTTTCTTTTTTCATATCTTTTATTCCTCTTATTTATTACGTTCACATAATATCAGATATTTATTCAATCGGCGAGTTAAATATTAATAAAAATGAATAATTTCATCAAAATTATAATTAATTTTGTCAAAATTAATAAAAAAATTAGTGAATTTATTCAAAATATTATCATTTTGAATTGATTACTTTTTTTATAATCCATAAAATGAAAGTAGGACATAGATCTTTTCTAATCAGCGCTGAATCATATGAAAAGAGAAGGAGGGTAATATGTCAAAGAAAAAAATTAGTATAAGAACAAGTCTTATGACAGGTGTTTCTTATATGGTACCGGTGATCGTTGCAGGAGGACTTTGTATTGGTATTGCAAGAATTTTAGGCGGTTATGATGTTGGTAATGCTGAAGGTACAATTGGTTATATGATTAATCAAATCGGAAATGCTTCCATGTCATTTATCGTACCGGTTTTAGCTGCTGCGATTGCTTATTCAATTGCAGAAAGACCGGGTATTGCACCGGGTCTGGTAGCGGGTTATTTATCGACACAAATTCAGGCAGGTTTCTTAGGAGGAATCTTTGGAGGCTTGTTGGCCGGTTATGTTGTTGCGGCAATTATAAAATATATCAAGCTTCCTAAAACAATGCAGGGACTTATGCCTATTATTGTAATTCCGCTGATTTCAAGTTTAGTTGTTGGTTTAGTAATGATCGTATTAATCGGTCCTCCGATCGCTGCATTACAATCATGGATTTTAGCGACAATGACATCATTACAGGGTGGATCGAAAGCTTTGCTTGGCAGTATTATAGGTGCTATGATGGGTTTTGATTTAGGAGGTCCGGTGAATAAAACAGCTTGCCTGTTCGCAAATGGCTTATTAGCTGAAGGTGTATATGGACCAACGGCAGCTAAATTGGTCGGTGGAATGATACCTCCACTTGGAGTTGCTTTAAGTGTATTGATTGCCAGAAAAAAATATACTCCTTCTGAACATGAAGCTGCAAAAGCAGCGTTACCGATGGGACTTTGTTTCATAACTGAAGGTGTATTACCTTTTGCCGCAACAGATCCGATTCGTGTCATCGTTTCTACGGTTGCTGGATCAGCTGTTGGCGGAGCACTTACAATGCTATGGGGAGTTGAAAGTCAGATTCAGGCAGGTGGTATCTTTATCGTACCGTTCATGAATAAACCTTGGATGTTTATGCTGGCATTAGTTATTGGATCTATCGTAACAGCTCTCGTTTTAACATTATTGAAGCCTGCCAAACCAGTGACAACAGAAGAAACAGAAGAAACTGTAGAATTAGATATAGATATTAAATAAATAGCATGTCTGTTGTTTCATAAATACTTGAAACAACAGACATATCTTAGGAGAAATATATGAAATATTTTTTAGACAGTGCAAAAATTGATGAAATACGATATGCATATAAATATTTGAAAATAGATGGTGTTACAACAAATCCGAATCATATAAAAAATAGTGGTAAATCATTTAATAAAATATGCAAAAAACTGGCAGATGAGTTTAAAAATGTAAATTTTCCGATTTCTATTGAAATAGATCCACATATGGATAAAGCTGAGGATATGATCCGTGAAGGAAGGAAATATGCGTCATTATCTTCAAATTTTGTCATAAAGATTGCCTGTACTGAACAGGGACTGATTGCTGCGGAGCAATTAGTGAAAGAAGGAATCAAAACAAATATTACACTTGTTTTCTCTGTATCTCAGGCACTTCAGGCAGCTCGTATCAATAGTACATATGTATCACCGTTTATTGGATGGAAAGAAAACAACGGTGAAGATGGAGTCAGCTATCTGAAGAATATAAAAGATATCTATCAAAATTATGGTTACAAGACAGAAATCATAGCTGCGGCAGTACGTAATGGATATCAAATTGGAAAAATAGCTGCTTATGGTATTGATATCGTTACGGCAGGTTTAAGTGTTTATCAGGATAGCTTATATCATCCATTTACAAGCTATGGCATTCAGAAATTTTGTAAAGCGTGGGAGGAAACGAAGCAAGATGAATAAAGTAATAGGATTCATCGGTCTTGGAATCATGGGAGAAGCAATGGCTGCAAATTTGATCAAAAAGAGTGGATGTAAGGTCATCGTTTATGATATCATTCCTGAAAAAATAGAAGTTTTAACGAAATTAGGCGGTAAGAAAGCCAGTTCTGTGGAACAGTTAAGTGCAGACAGCGATATTATCATTACAATGGTGCCTGCCTCGAAACAAACGATAGAAGTGTATGAGAATATTTTGAAAGGCTTACGTAAAAATGCGTTGTGTATCAATATGTCAACGATTGAACCTGATACGCATTTGAAAATCGTAGATCTTGTTGAACAGAAACAGGCAAACATATTAGATGCACCAGTTGTGAAAAGTAAGGCAGCAGCCATTGAAGGAAAGCTTGGCATTTACGTCGGAGGAAGGGAAGAATGTTTCGCAGAGGCGTTACCGATTCTTTCATGTATGGGTGAACAAATCAAATATATGGGAGGTCATGGTAAAGGACTCTATATGAAGATCTGTCATAATATGTTAGTTGCAGCTATTCAAAATGGAGTGAATGAAATGATGGTACTGGCCAGTAAAGCAGGGCTGGCATTAGAGAAGGTCATACCGGCAGTATCTATGGGTGGCGGTCAAAATGCCTATTTGGATACAAAAGGCGATATGATTCTTAATGAAAACTTCGAACCGGCTTTTTCCGTATTGAATATGCATAAAGATATTCATATCGCTAAGCAAATAGCTCAAGCATATGAACTGGTACTTCCAGCCTTAGATATAAGTACAGATATTTATGATCAGGCCGTAGAAAAATATGCTTCACTAGATTTTAGCGTAACCTATAAAGTTGTAAAGGAAAAAAATCACATATGAAAGAAAAAATAAAAATAGGTGTTGTTTGTCTTGCAAGAAATACCTATGATGTAGAAGCGGCAATACAGTTGTATAAAAATACACAAAAAGAATTGAATGAAAAAAAGGAGTATCATTGGATCATAGAAAAAGAAGTGATCATTGAAGATGAAGATGCGATAAAGAGTGCCTTAAAATTTAAGGCAGAACATATTCAGGCTTTGATACTGATCAGTGGCACCTTCCATTTAGGAACATTGGCTTTGAAATACAGCCAATATCTTTCCGTACCAATACTTTTATGGGGATATCCTGAACTTCCTTATGATGGCGGTAAGATACGATTAAATTCGTTATGTGGAGTGAATTTGGATGCAAGTAATCTTTATAAGGCAAATAAAAAATCATTTCATGCTTCAATCCGATCAACTGTCGATGAAGCATTTTTAGATGCGATAAAGATTCAATATACTTTAAACCAAGCACATATCGGAATCATAGGACATCATGCTCAAGGTTTTTATAATATTGATGTAGATGAATTATCTATATATCATAAATTTGGTATTCTTATAGATCATTATGAATTAAATGATATCTTCCATATGAAAGAAGAAGAGCATGATGTTGAAGATTATATGATAAGAATAAAAAAGATCTTCGATCTTTCAGATATCAATGAAGCTCAATTATCAAAAACAGCGATATTGTGTGCCAAAATAAAAAAGTTTTATCATCAAAACAAATTAGATGGATTAGCAATACGGTGTTGGCCGGAATTTGCAAATGGATATGGTATAAGTCCATGTGCAGCAATGTCGATCCTTCAAGGAGAAGAAATGTTGCTGGCTTGTGAAGGTGATATAGATGGATTGATTTCGATGATGGTCCATCAGGCATTAGGTTTAAAAACACCTTTTTTAGCGGATCTTTCACAAATTGATCAAGGTCAGAATACTATGTTGCTTTGGCATTGCGGTGTAGCTCCCATAACATTATGGGATGGTGTTAGCATTCGTTCACTTGATACATATTTCGCGCAAAACAGAGGACTTACAACAGGATTTGTCTTAAAACAGGGACATATCGAATTACTTCGTTTTGACAGTGTTCATGGAAAATATAGAATATATACTTGTGAAGGAACAGTTATACCAATGAAAAAAGAATTAAGAGGAACTTATGCATTGGTTCAACTAAAAGTGCCAGTAGATGAAGTATTCAATAAAATTGTAGAAAATGGTATTGCTCATCATTTTTCAATGAGTTATGGACATGTTCAAGAAGCTATACAGATATATGGCAAGCTTTATAATATACCAATAATTAAATGTTAGGAAGAAGCTAAAAAATTTATCCTAAAATTATAGATGTATGATCTTCAATACTTTTGACAACCCCTCGTTTAAAAAATATATCAAGATCATAAAATATTAAAAACAGCCTTCTTTGGTATCATTTTTGGGGATTCTAAATAATCCTGTGGTCTAGGCTATAAACAGTGTGTGGTTATGCTATCACAACTATGTGGAAAGTTATAACAGCGTGTGTGGTGTGGCTATGACAAATTTGTGGTTTATATGAGGAAAAAGGGGCTGTAACGAAATAAAATTAGAGTAATAACGAAAAAAGGCTATGGAAGAATCAGCAGAAGCTGAAAACCATGGCCTTTTTTGATATAATTAGACTATGGAAACTACCACATTAACACAATCTAATTACATAAATGATTATAGCGCATTGCAGTTATCTTTGCCAATAGATTTAGGTTTAAAAATTGAATCTGATGATGAGGCTGTTTCTTTCTTAAAGGCGATAGAAGGAGTGAATCTAAAAAAGTTTCTAGTACGTAAAGAGCGCCGAGGCAGAAAGGGATATGATAATGTAAAGCTGCTTAAAGCTGTACTGTTCGCAAGAATGAATAACGTGAGTGAAACCAGAAAGATCGCAGCACTGTGCAGACATGATATTCGATTCATGTACATCATGAATGAAGAAAGACCCAGCCATATGGCTTTTGAACGCCTGCTGGTCAACTATCTGCAGTATGATATTGATTATATTTTCTTTGAAGTTACCAATCATATCGCCAGTGAAATGTCAGTAAACAAATCGGCTCAGCATATCGACGGCACAAAAGTAGAATCCTATGCAAACAAGTATTCTTTTGTGTATAAGAAACGGATTCTTAATGCAAGGAGGAGGATGTTTACAAAGATCAGCGAAGCGATTCTTGAATTGAATGCAGAAAGAGGGTTCAGCTATCCATGCCAGAGCGGATACTGCGCACAGGAGATAGGATATATAGCCCAGTATCTGATTATAAATGCTAACATAAGAATGTACAGAAATGATCATTTAAAAATGTACAAAGTTAAAGTATAATTTCATAGTTATTGGATGGAAAAGACACGTGTTAATCAACTATGAAATCAATACGAATCTAGAAATAAATTGTTTAATGGATCTTAATAAATTGAAGAATTTACAAAATAATGGTCTGAAAGTTAATAAATCTGAATTAGCCAG
>NZ_CALVGS010000019.1 GCF_944327115.1 uncultured Traorella sp. | reverse complement strand
GGATATAAAGGATGCAGGAGATTCCTATGAATTGGATATGGATTTACCTGGATTCAAGAAGGAAGATGTCAAGATTGAATTAGAGAACGGATACTTGACGATCAGTGCGAATAAGGACCATGAAGTAGATGACAAGGATAACAAAGACAACTATATCCGACAGGAAAGATATTACGGATCTTGTTCAAGAAGCTTCTATGTAGGCGAAGATGTAACACATGAAGATATCAAGGCAAGATTTGAAAGCGGTGTTTTGCATTTGAATATTCCGAAGAAAGATCAGCCGAAGGTAGAAGAAAAGAAATACATTTCAATTGAGTAAGTCGTTGGACTTACTCTTTTTTTGTAATAAATTAAAAACTATTTTAAAGATCGTACAGGATTGATCGAATTGTGTCGGATATTTCCAATCAGTCGTGTTTTGTCGGATATGAATACGGTTTCATATCGTTTAAACTTAAAGCATAAACATATATGAAAGGAAATAAACGATATGAAAAAATTATTAACACTATGTTTATCTGTAAGTATGCTTGCAGGATTGAGCGCATGTTCGATACCGCAGGAAAACACGAGTCAGGAATTGGTCATTTATTCACCAAATTCAGATGGTCTTATTGAAGCTACGATTCCGTTATTTGAAGAGGAAACAGGGATTACTGTCCGCCTTCAGCAGGCAGGGACAGGGGAGCTGATCAAAAAACTTCAAAGTGAAAAGAATGATCCGATTGCCGATGTCATGTTTGGCGGAGCGCATTCACAATTTATTCAAAATGCAGATTTATTTGAAAAGTATGTATCGGACAATGATAAGAATGTCATTGAAAGCTATCAGAATACTTCAGGTTTTACGACCAGCTATGTCTTAGATGGCAGTGTATTGATCGTAAATAAGGATTTGATCGGTGATATTAAGATCGAAGGTTATGCGGATCTGTTGAATCCGGCCTTAAAAGGCAAGATTGCGACAGCTGATCCTTCCAGCTCTTCCAGTGCTTTTGCACAGTTAACGAATATCTTATTGGCACAGGGTGGCTATACGGATGAAGAAGCCTGGAAGTATGTAGAAGAATTGTTTGTCAATATTGACGGTAAGATCGAGGGAAGCTCCAGTTCTGTCTATAAGAAGGTTGCCGATGGTGAGATGACGGTAGGTTTGACGTATGAAGATCCTGTGTTGACATTGATCAATGATGGCGCCAATGTAGAGATCATTTATCCAGAGGAAGGATCGGTATTCTTACCGGCCACCAGTGCAATTGTCAAAGATGCGAAGAATATGGAAAATGCCAAGAAATTCATTGATTTTCTGATCAGTCAGCAGATGCAGGATATCTATGGTACAGAAACGACGAATCGCCCGGTTTTAGAAAATGCGAAAACGAGTGATACGATGAAACCGATGAGCGAGATACCAACGCTTGTTGAGGATATGGATTATATTAATGAAAATAAAACACAGATCGTTGACAAGTTCAAAGATATCTTTGCCAGCATCAACTAACAGCGAGGTTTTAGATGAGTAAGATTAAAATTGAAAAAGCATTAAAAAAATATGGGGATCACACCGTGATCTCCTCCCTTGATCTTGATATCAGGGATGGTGAATTGTTCACCTTGTTAGGACCTAGCGGCTGCGGCAAGACAACCCTTTTACGAATGATTGCCGGATTTAATTCAATTGAAGGCGGCGATTTCTATTTCAATGATCAACGGATCAATGACATGGAACCAAGTATGCGTAATATTGGTATGGTCTTTCAGAATTATGCGATCTTCCCCCATATGAGCGTTCGTCAGAATGTGGAATTTGGCTTGAAGCAGCGTAAGATGGATCGGAAAGAAATTACAGAAAGAGCGGATCGGTTTTTAAAGCTGATGCAGATCGAAGAGTATGCAGACCGTATGCCGGAGAATTTATCAGGTGGTCAGCAGCAGCGTATTGCCTTGGCAAGAGCCTTGGTGATCGAGCCGGATGTTCTGCTGATGGATGAACCTTTAAGTAACCTGGATGCGAAATTGCGTTTGGAAATGCGTGAAGTCATCCGTACGATTCAAAAAAATGTCGGGATAACGACCGTCTATGTAACCCATGATCAGGAGGAAGCCATGGCAATCAGTGATACGATTGCGGTCATGAACCATGGTGTGCTCCAACAGATCGCATCGCCAAAGGAAATCTATCATCGTCCTTCCAATGTTTTTGTCGCAACTTTTATCGGTCGTGTGAATATTATGGATGGCCGGTATGATCATGAAAGCAGGATTTTGCGATTAGAAGGCGGATATGAGATGGCTTATGAGGCTGGTTTTGATTCACAAAAGGTATTGGTTGCGATACGTCCTGAGGAATTTGAGATGAGTCAAAAGGTGGGAGGCCTTCATGGTGTTGTGGAAGATGCTGTCTTTTTAGGATTGAATACACACTATCATTTGCGTTTAGATAATGGTGAACGTGTTGAAGTGATCAAGGTCAGTTCGATGGAAGAAAGCTATATGCTTGGTGAAGATGTGTATCTGAAGATCTTGAGTGAAAAGATCAATCTGTTTAATGAGGACGGCAGTGTTAATCTGCTGATGAGCATATGAAGGCCTTTGCTAAGCGCAGGCTTGACAGCTGGGCGCTGATTACGATCATTTTATTGCTTTTATATCTGGTGTTCATGGTTTATCCTGTTGGAAATCTTTTGATCCAGTCTGTGATCGATAAGGCAACACAAACCTTTTCATTGGACAGCTTCATTAAGTTTTTCTCAAAACCGTATTATCTTTCGACCTTATTCAATAGCTTTAAGGTATCGATCAGCGCAACCCTGCTGGCCTTGCTGGTAGGAACGCCGCTGGCATATTTCTTTACAGCTTATCGGATCAAAGGAGCCAAGGTCTTACGTATCCTGATCATTATCGCATCTATGTCAGCGCCTTTTATCGGAGCTTATTCATGGATCCTGCTTTTAGGAAGAAATGGTGTATTGACACAGCTGATCTATTCGATCAGTGGGATCATGCCACCGGATATCTATGGGTTTACCGGTATCTTACTGGTATTTACCTTACAGTTGTTTCCATTAATCTTCCTGTATGCATCAGGTGCTTTGAAAAATGTGGATCACTCGCTCATGGAAGCCAGTGAAAATATGGGCTGTATTGGAATCAAACGATTTGTGAAAGTGGTATTGCCGTTGATCACACCTTCTCTTTTAGCGGGAGCCTTATTGGTCTTTATGAGAGCTTTGGCTGATTTTGGGACACCGATGCTGATCGGTGAAGGATATCGAACGTTCCCGGTTCTCATATTTAATGAATTTTTAAGCGAAGTAGGTGGGGATGACAGCTTTGCGGCAGCGATCGCCGTCGTTGCGATTCTGATTACAACAGCCGTCTTCCTCGTTCAGAAGATCATTGCCAGAAAGAAATCATTTACGATGAATGCACTGCATCCGATGACACCAAAAGAGCTTAAAGGAATCAAAAAAGTATTCGTTTATTTATTCAGCTATGGTGTTGTAGGACTGGCTGTCATGCCGCAGTGTTATGTGATCTATACCTCATTTATCAATACAAAGGGAATGGTTTTCCAAAGCGGTTATTCGTTGGATAGTTATATCTCTGCTTTTGAAACATTGGGCAATTCCATTCAGAATACGATCTTGATACCGGGGATTTCTCTTGTCATCATCATTCTGATGGCCGTGCTGATTGCCTATCTCAGCGTTCGTCGCAGAAATGCGGCTACCTCGCTGTTAGATATCTTAAGCATGATTCCATATATCGTACCGGGTACGGTTGCCGGCATCGCACTTCTAAGTGCTTTTAACAGCGGTATCTTTGGTTCCGGTGTATTGGCGATCAGTGCAACGATGTCCATCATGGTCGTCGCTTTGGTCATCCGGCGTCTGCCTTATACGATTCGCAGCAGTGTGGCGATTCTCTCGCAGATTCCGATCAGTATCGAAGAAGCTGCTTTGAGTCTTGGAGCCAGCAAGATGAAGACCTTTTTCAAGATCACGATTCCGATGATGGCAAGCGGGATCATCTCAGGGGCGATCTTAAGCTGGGTAACGATGATTTCTGAGCTCTCGACAGCGATTCTGCTTTCGACCTATAAAACGCAGACGTTAAGTGTTGCGACTTATACCGAGGTCATCCGTGGCAACTATGGGGTTGCGGCGGCCTTATCGACCATATTAACAGTATTGACGGTCATCTCTCTTTTGATATTCATGAAATTATCGAAGGGTGAAGATTTGTCAATCTGATCATAAAAACTGCTGAGAAGCAGTTTTTGGTGCGTTATATGTCAAAAAAAGAAGAATCAGTGATATACTGAATATAAGCTGCCTCGTATTTGTTTGGTGAAATAAAGAAATAATGAGAGTTGTGAATCAGGATGCGAGGAAATGATATGGTTAAAATATTGATTGTAGATGATAATGAATCTTTTAGAAAAAATCTGATAAGTCTGATTGACGGATGCGGAGATTTTATCGTCATCGAAGCCGAGAATGTACAAGAAGGTGTTGATAAGATCCGGCAAACAAAGCCGGATATTGTCATGAGTGAGATCATGATGTCCTCCCATAACGGTTTAGAGATATTTGAAAAAACACAAAATCATAGTTATGGTGCAATCGTGATGACAAATGAACAAAGCTTTAAAGATGTCGTAAAAGCGATGCGTATCGGAATCAGTGATTATCTTATAAAACCGATCGATCAAAAGCAGTTATATGATGCGCTGCAGCGAGCCTTTCTTCACCATCAGCAACTTCTTAGTTATGAAGAAACCTTACGAAAAAAAGAAAAGCTGGAGAAACATTTTCAAACACCTCTTTTCCAGACAAAGGATTTGCTGGTAGAAAAGATGCTGGCCTATATTCATGAAAATTATATGCATAAGATCATTTTGAATGATCTGACACAGGAATTACATTATAGTCAGACATTGTTGAATAAAAGATTTAAAAAAGTGACTTCAATGACGTTTTGTGATTATTTAAATCGTTATCGGATCACCAAAGCCATTGAAATGATGAAAGAGGGTCAGAGGTACATTTATGATATTGCGGCCGGATGTGGTTTTCATGAATATAAATATTTTTCAGTCGTCTTTAAAAAATATACGCATTATTCCTTAAAAGAATTCATGCGTCAGATTGAAATTTAAAAAAACCCGCATACTAAGGTTGAGGTGAGCCATGGCAGCAGCACATAAGGGAGCTATCAGCTTTGGTCTGGTGCATATCCCTATTGAACTTTATAAAACGACCCAGCCAAATGAAATATCATTTAATCAGCTATGCAAAGATACGCATGAGCGTGTCCGTTATAAGAAATATTGTCCGAGCTGCAGCAAGGAAATCAAAAACGATGATATCGTCAAAGGCTATCAGTATGAAAAGGATCGTTATGTCATCATGAGTCAGGATGAAATTGACTCTTTAAAAGCGGAAAAGGATCGTACGATTCACATTTTACATTTCACATCTCTTTCAGATGTGAGCGATTTATATTTTGAAAAGAATTATTATGCGATACCTGAAAAAAGTGCCCAGAAGGCTTATGAACTTTTATATAAGGCGCTTCATTCTTTAAAAGTGATTGCGATCGGACAATGTGTCATCGGTACCAAGGAAACCCTGGTTGCCATCATGCCTTTTGAAGAGGGGTTGATGGTCAAGACACTTTTTTATGAAGATGAGATTGCGCAAATGCCTAAAGATATCACCCATCCGAAAATATCTGCGGCAGAACTGAAGATGGCGAAACAGCTGATCGAAGCGATGAAGGAGCCTTTTGATCCGGCGCTTTATCATGATTCATTTCAGGAAAAACTTCGAAATGTCATTGAAGCTAAAATTCATGGACAAAAAATCGTATCAGCAAAGCCGCTTGAAAAAGAGAGTGCTATTGATCTGATGGAAGCTTTGACACAGTCATTGGCAACGAAAAAAGCTGAAAAGAGGGCTCACTGATGAAGCATGATCTTTCAGTAATGCTTATTGGTCAGGAAAAAGAAGCTTTTGATGATGAAGACTGGATCTTTGAGTTGAAAATGGATGGTATCCGCGTCCTGGCTTATATTGAAGATCATCAGGTCGATTTGCGTAATAAACGAAATCTGAAGCTGATCCAACGCTTTCCGGAGATGAAGGATCTGGGAAAATATGTTCGCAAGGATTGTATTCTTGATGGTGAGCTTTATTGTTATGATCAGGGACAGATTGATTTTTCTAAGATTCAAAGAAGAGCACTTTTGCGTGATCCTTTTAAGATACGGATGCAAAGTCATCAGACACCGGCGGTATTTACGGCTTTTGATATTCTTTATTATGGTTCAGATTATGTGATGGATCGGCCTTTGATGGAAAGAAAAAAGATATTGGAAAAATGTATCCGGCAGGAAACTGCTCATTTCAGCCGTTCCCGTTATATCTTTGAGGAAGGCTGTTTTCTTTATGAAAAGACGAAGGAAAAGGAATTGGAAGGCATCGTCGCCAAAAAGAAAGACAGTCTTTATAAACCGGGAGAGCGCACGAAGCAGTGGATCAAGATCAAATATTTAAAGGATGATGATTTTGCGGTGGTGGGCTATAAGGTGAAGGAATCCGGGAGCATTTCATTGATTTTAGCGCAGTATGATCAAGGAAAGCGAATCTATATCGGGCAGGTGATGACTTCTTTGTCAAGACTGCCGAAGCATCAAGTAAAAAAGACAGCTGTTTTTGATATTTCTGATGCCATATGGCTGAAAGATGAATTATGTGCCAAGGTAAAATTTATGGAGAAAACGGCATCGGGGTCCTTGCGTCAGCCGGTACTGATAGATTTTGTTCATGATAAAAGGGCAGAGGATTGTCAAATGTGATGAAAACGTTACCTTTTTTGTTTGTGATTATGATAAAATGGTATAGAGGTGGATCATGAAAAAAAGATTTAGTATAGTTGTGACCTTGTTATTACTGACAGGCTGTTTTCATTCAGAAAAGCTCATTGTGAAAAATGAGCAGGTTGTTTATGAATATGGTGAAGATATTCTGATCGATCCTGAAGATTATTTAGATGAAGTCGATGAGGAAATCGTTGATCAGATCGAAATTGTGACGGAAGATGAAAATGTTTCAATTGAAGATCAAAAACTTGTTTTATTTGATGAAGAAGGAAATAAAAAAGAATATGTAGATGTAGGCGAGTATAATTTAAAATTAGTCTATGAGAATGAAGAAAAAGAGGTCAAGGTCGTTGTTGAAGATACGACGCCTCCTGAATTTGTTGATTTTCTTGATGAAATTAAAATTGAACAGAATGCTTTGAATGTAGATCTGAATAAGTTTTTCAAGTGTGAGGATCTCAGCGGCTGTACTTTTACATTACAGGATGAAGTGAATCTTTCCGAATTGGGCGAGTATGAATTAGAGGTACTTGCGAAAGATGACTATGACAATGAAAGAAGTGCTGTTTCAAAAGTCATCGTTGTTTCTTTGGATGAGGCATTGGCAGGGAATGTAACTCCTGATTTAGAGGGCACTGTTTATCAAAGTGAAGCTTTAGCTGCGAAAAAACAAGAGTTGGCAGAAGCGAGCAAGAATAATAATTCATCAGGCAATACCACTCAAAAGCCAAATACATCTCAAAGCGGCAATTCATCACAAAATCAAAACAATTCAAACACATCTTCCGGCTATGTTGACAGTTATGCAAATGAAGTTTTGACGTTAGTGAATGAGCAGCGCAGTCAGGCCGGCTTAGGAGCACTGAGCTGGGATAGCAACCTTGCAAGTGCGGCTAATGTTCGTGCAAAAGAAATCGTTTCGTCTTTTTCACATACCCGTCCTGATGGCAGTGCCTGTTTTACAGCGGTCGTCAATGATGGCAGTTATATGACGTTAGGTGAAAATATTGCTTATGGTTATACGGGTGCCTCATCTGTAATGAATGGCTGGATGAATTCTGAGGGACATCGTGCAAATATCTTAAATGGTTCTTTTACGAAGCTGGGCGTTTCCTGTTACTATGAAAATGGTACGTATTACTGGGTACAGATATTTGGGGGATAATGATTTAAGCAGATAAATCATCTGTATGTGTCTAAAATATAAACCAAAACATATAAAATGAGATGATTCCTTTGATGCAGATAACTAAAATATAGTTGTTTATGAAAAAGCCATTAGATAAGCTTTCATTGACAAAATGAAATATTACCTAAATAATATGAATCATTTTAAAATATGGCAAATCTGGATTTCTTCTTAAAGATAGAAATCATAGATTTGCTTTTTTTCACTTCTTTTGATTCAATGCTCATTCTCTAAATTCAAATAACATATAACTTTTTTAGAGGACGATATTCTATTTTTAAACGGTATTTATGCATAAAATTATGAAAATACATTATTTTAAATAAATTGCAATTAATCAGTATCTTTGATGTTGTAATTTGTTCCTAAAGTATAAGGAAATCATTAATTTGAAAGGGAAAATGAACTATGATATGTTTTTTATAAAGAGGAGGAACAGATATGACAGAAAAAGATATCTTAAATTATTTAATACATCATACTGCTATTTTTAATTCTAATGAAAAGTTAAGTATAAAGGAAATTAGTGATGGTAATATTAATTATGTATTTCGTATCAAAAGTCAAAATAAATCAGTAATAGTTAAATATGCTTCTGATAAGATACGGACATCCGGAAACCCATTAAGTACAGAGCGTAATCGTATTGAAACAAATGCACTTATTGATGAAAACAACTATGCGAAAGGGTCTGTTCCAATGATTTATCATCATGATGAAAATAGAAGTATTTTAATTATGGAAGATCTTTATGATTATGATAATTTACGTTACGCTTTGATGAATCAGCGTCAATTTTCTACACTTGGAAAAGATATGACTTCTTTTCTAACAAAAACATTATTATTGTCATCTGACTTTATTATGGATCCTAAAGAAAAGAAACAAAAAGTTAAAAATTATATTAATCCAATGCTTTGTGCTATAACTGAAAGACTTGTATTTACTGAACCTTATGATAAAGAAATAAATACCAATATCTTAACAAAAGAAAATGAAGAATTTTTAATTCATGAATTATATGAAGATGAACATTTAAAATTAGAAGTTGCGAAACTAAAATATAATTTTGAAACTAAAGCACAATCTTTACTACATGGTGATTTGCATACGGGTTCAATTTTTGTAAAGGAAGGCTCTACAAAAATATTAGATCCTGAATTTGCCTTTTATGGACCTGCAGGCTACGATATAGGTAATATTGTCGCAAATCTGATATTTGCATGGACACGTTGTGCAGTAGGCACTGGCAATAAAGATTTTATGAATTATATTAAAGCTACCATTACACAAATTATAGATGGATTCAAAAATGATGGTATGACTTTATTAAAAGAAAAGGTAACGGATCGCATGTATTTAAATGATGAATTTCTAAATAATGCCATTCAGGATATTCTTTGTGATTCAGCTGGAATGTGTGGAACAGAGTTGATACGACGTATCATTGGAGATGCAAAAGTAAAAGATATAACAACAATTGATGATATAAAGCAGAAATGTAAGGCAGAATGCTTTTGTGTGCTTGTTGGAAAATCATTAATTAAGCAAAGAAAATATATATGGAATGCAAATAATTATTTTGAGATAATGGATGATATATGGGAGAAATTATAATGGAAATGCAGAAAAATAAAAGAAGAGCAGATGAAGGTATGGGCTTTTTGCTTAGATTTGAAAATGTTGCCTGGTATGAAGAGGGCAAAGTATCTATTTTGGATAGAAGAATATATCCAATAGAAGTTAGATTTGTAGAATGTAGTCGCCATGAAGAAGTTGCACAAGCGATTCATGATATGGTAACTCAAAGTGCGGGTCCATATTCAGCGGCAGCTATGGGTATGGCATTAGCAGCTTATGAAGTTAGAAATGAAAAAGAAGAAAAAGTACGTGCATTTATGGAAAAAGCTGCATTTACATTATCGCATGCACGTCCTACTACTGTTGAAAAAATGAAAGAAATTACCGAAACTTCTTTAAAAATAGTACAAAAATCACTTGATGAAGGAGTGAAGGGATTAGAACTTGTTGATAGATTACAGCATTATGCTGTTGAGAGAATGAACAATAATTATCGTAAATATGAAAAAATAGGTGCATATCTTGCAGATATAATTCCCGATAATGGTACGATCATGACCCAATGTTTTGCGGAAACTGTTTTAGGAACATTATTAAACGAATGTAGAAGAAGGAAAAAACAAATACGAGTGATTTGTCCCGAAACTCGACCTTATTTTCAAGGAGCTCGCCTGACAGCAAGTGTTGTCAATGATATGGGGTTTGATGTAACTGTTATTTGTGATAATATGGTTGGCTACACGATGATGAAAAAGAAAGTAGATTTATTTACATCGGCAGCTGATGTGATTACGATGGATGGATATGTCATAAATAAGGTAGGTACTTTTCAGATAGCTATGTTAGCACATTATTTTCATATTCCTTATTATGTAACGGGAACACCTAATTTATCTCATAAAACCGTTGACAGTGTGGTAATTGAAGAGAGAGATCCGGAACTGGTTTTGCATGCCATGAATATTAAGGTTACACAGGAAGGTGTCAAAGGTTATTATCCGGCTTTTGATATTACGCATCCAGAACTGGTAAATGGGGTTGTCACTGATAAAGGAATTTTAAGACCAGATAAACTTGCTACATATTATGAATAATATATTTTTAATATTGATCGGATGTTTTGCTGTAATTGGGGCAATTGATTATATATTAGGCAATCAGTGGGGTATGGGTGATCAATTTGCTGAAGGATTTTTATGCATGGGACCTACTGCTTTAAGCATTGTCGGAATCATTTGCATTATTCCTTTATTAAAAGATATTCTTACACCGATTGTTCAACCAATTTCTTCTATATTGGGTTTTGATCCGGCAATGTTTGGATCTTTGCTGGCAAATAATATGGGAGGATATACACTTGCAACCGAATTAGCAATTGAAACACAATTGGGTAAATTTTCTGGCCTGATTGTATCTTCTATGCTAGGTGCAACATTGGTATATTCAATTCCTGTAGGCTTAGGAATCATAAAAACTGAAAGCCATCCTGCTTTTGCGAAAGGAATCATGATAGGAATGATTACGATTCCAATCGGTTCAATTGTTGGTGGATGGTGTATGGGATTAAATATTTTTACATGTCTAATAAATATATTTCCGATTTTAATTTTATCAATTGGTATATCCATTGGTTTTAAATTGAATGAACGATTTATTTTGAAATGTTTTACATATTTTTCTAAAGGATTAAATATGATTGGCATTTTAAGTTTAGGTCTTGCAGCTTTTCAATCAATTTCAGGAATAAATATCTTTCATTCGATAGATGATATTTATGTAGGACTTCAAGTTGTCGCTGAAATGAGTGTAATGCAATTAGGCACACTACCTTTGATAGCTATATTGATAAAGATATTTAAAAACCCACTCACAACATTAGGCGAGAAGATGGGTATCAGTGCTACAGCAACAGCTGGACTCATAACCTCCTGTATCAATGCTATTTCTGTTTTTACGATGATGAATAAAATGAGTGAAAAGGATATTATGATTGTCAGCTCTTTTTTGGTAAGCATGATATGTATTTTTACAGCGCATTTTTCATTTACTGCGGCAATTTCTATGGATCTGGTGATTCCCATGATTCTGGCAAAATTTGTATCTGGTTTATCAGCAGTAATAATTGCTATGATTGTTTGTAGGAAATCATTTCGAATGAATTAGGAAAAAGGAACCCATTTCTTATGAATTAGGAAAAAGTTCGTTTGAGAAATTACGTATTGGGCGGATATAATGAAAGCAGGTAAAGTTATGAAAAGATATAAACTACAGAATAGATTACAGAACATATTAATGTCTTTATTAGATGCCAACGATTGGTGTACGTCAGCATATTTGTCACGAATATTAAATGTTACTGATCGAACGATTCGTAATGATATGAATGAATTATCTGCAATCCTTCATTCATTGGACATCTCGATTACATCTGAAAGAAGTAAAGGGTATCTTTTAGATAATAAAAACAAGTATAAAGTACGTCAATGTATTGAGGATGGGCAAATTATACTTGATGAAGTTAATGAAGAATTACATATTAGCATCTTGATGTATTTGCTAGAATTAAATCAGGCAATTGATCTTGATGAACTGAGCGATAAATTTTATATTAGCAAATCGACTTTAGAAGAAAAAATTAAAAAAATAAAAAGTTTGCTCTATACATTTAATGGTAATGTTCATCTTCTGAGAAAGAAAAATTTAATACAAGTGAATGGTGATGAAAAAAGTATTCGTCAATTGCTTAATTTTTTGATTATTGATAATGATCATTCACAAATGTCTTTAAATTTAAAATATTATTCAAATTATTTTGATTACGAAGAAATGATTGCTATTCAGAAAATTGCGATAGAAGAAACACAGAGAAATGATGTTCAGATATCTGATATAGGACTTATAGCTATCGTTGTACATATTATGATCAATATCAATCGAATACGTGCAGGACTTGCTTTGCATTCTTCGTTTATTTATGAATCAAAAAAAGAAAAAGAAGCAGTAGAAAGTTTGATTGCTGTTGGAATATGCAGAAGAATTGAGGAGTTATATGGTATTGAATTTAATGAGTATGAGGTAGAAGCAATTGCTTATTATGTTTCATTTAGAAGATTCTTTTCTACCGATATTCGCAATGATTTAGATATAGGTACCAATCAAATGCTTTCAGATGCTGTTAAGGAAATTCTAAAAACGATTAAAGAAACTTTTTTGATTGATCTGACGCAGGATACAGAATTGATTAATGGATTAGTAAATCATTTTAGAACATTTTTGCAAAGATTCAGCGTGAAAATCAGTTATCAAAACCCAATTCTTGAAGAATTTAAAGATAAATATCCGTTTATTTTTGAATTAGCGGTATTCGCAAGAAAACAACTTGAAGAAAGATTAGAGATTGAGCTAAATGAAGATGAAGTCGGTTATGTCGCAATTCATTTTGGTGCCGCTGTTGAAAAATTGAAATTTACAAGTGAAAAGAAGAAAATAAATTTAGCGCTGATCAGTCATCTGAATTATCCGGAATCACAGTTACTTATTTCTAAGCTTCGTTCATCGTTAAGTAATTTAGTCAATGTTTATGGTCCTTTTTCTGTTTTTCATATCGAAGATGCCTGGGATTGTGATCCTAGGATGATATTGACAACAACGAATCTCTATTTGGAAGAAAATGATTCGCATTACGTGAAAATCAATGCAATTTTAACAAGAAAGGATTTATATGAGATAGAGCGTATGATTTTAAAAATCATAGATGATGATAAACGTAAATTGAGTTTTTCAGATTTTTTCAAAGAAGAATTCTTTTATTCAGGGTTAGAGCTTGGAACAAAGGAAGAAGTCATTCATGAACTATCAAAAAAGCTTTATCGGGCAGGTATCGTAAATGATAAATTTGAAACATCTGTATTGATGAGGGAAAATTTTTCTACAACTGTTTTAATGAATCTTATTGCTTTACCTCATCCAATGGAAATATGTGCTAATGAAACTGTTGTTTCTATCGCACTATTGAAAAGACCTATAATATGGTCGAAAAGAAAGGTTCAGATTATATTTATGATGGCCGTTGCGGCAGAAGATCAGCATTTTTTAGCTTCTTTTTATGAATTGGTAGCTGATTTATCTGATGATATTAATTTTGTAAATAAAATGCTTAAGGCAAAAACATTTGATGAATTTATTAAATTGATTAATGATTATGAAAGGTAAACGTATGGGAAATGATGAATTATTTAATGTAAAAAAATTATTTAAAAAAGATTTGGTTTTATTGGATGTAGAATGTAAAGATGTTTTTGATCTTCTAAATTATCTGAGTAATTTTGCTTTAGAAAAGGGTCTTGTTTATCCTGATTTTAAAGAAGCTGTTATTGAAAGAGAAAAGTCTTTTCCCACAGGTTTAAAGATGCCTCAAATAAATATTGCGATTCCTCATACGGATTCTAAATATGTTAAAGTTCCGCAAGTAATTGTGGCTAAGCTAAAGAAGAAAATCATTTTTAAGGAGATGGGTCTAGAGGATAATGATTTACCAGTAGATATTGTATTTATGCTTCTCATCAACAATGATGGACATCAAGTTTTTTTACTTCAAAACATTATAAATTTATGTATGAATGAAGAGATATCAAAAAAGCTTTTAAGTTCAAATTCACAAGAAGAGATATTTCATTTGATTCAGTATTATTATGAAACGTATGCTGAGTATTGTGAAGATGTATCTAACTAAATAACTACTGAAGTAGTTGTTTATACAGGTCAAAGTCCGGACAATATTGACCAAAGAAAGGAGGAAATTATGAAGAAATTGATTGTAGCTTGTAATGCAGGTGTCGCGACTTCAAATACAATAGCTTACAAGGTAAAAAGTTTGTTGAAAAAAAGAGGGTATGAAGCGGAGGTTGAAGCAGTAGATATTACTTCTGTTGAAAGAGCTTTAAAAAATGCAGATATGTATATTTGTATTATTAAGCCCGATAAAGATTATGGGGTACCAATGTGTAATGGAATGGCTTTTTTGACTGGAGTTGGAATTGAAAAAGAATTGCAGAAAATTATTGATGTTTTAAATAAATAGGAGGATGAATTGTGGAAATTATTACGAGTATTTTTAGTTATGTTCTTAACGATTTGGGTTCAACTGTATTTATCCCGATTTTAATGATTATTTTAGGTAAAATATTTAAGATGAAATGGGGTGAAGCTATTTCATCAGGATTATTGCTGGGAGTAGCTTTTGCAGCTGTAAGTTTAGTTTCTGGATATATGGGGGATATTATTCGACCTTTAGCACAAGATATGACAACGACTGTTGGTAAAGAGTTTACGATCGTTGATGGCGGATGGTCAGTATTGGCTTCAGTTACTTGGACTTGGAAATATGCTTTCATTATGTTCCCGATTCAAATTGCTATAAATTTTATAATGCTTTTATTAAAAAAGACAGATACGTTAAATGTTGATCTTTGGAATGTTTGGGGAAAAGCTTTTATTGCCTATTTAACTATTCAGGTAACAGGTAGATTCTGGTGTGGTATTGTGATTGCCATCTTACAAATGGTGATGGAACTTATTCTTGGTGATGCTATGCGTGGCCGTGTCCAGGAAACAACGGGTGTTGAAGGAATTACTATTCCGCACAGACATATGCTGCTTTGCTCTTTGATTTATCCTGTTGATAAAGTATTAAGAAAAATTCCTTTATTCAATAAAGAACTTACAATTGATAATCTTCATGCAAAATTAGGATTTTTATTTGATAAACATGTCTTTGGTTTCGTTATTGGTTTCTTATTTGGTTTGCTTGCTAAACAAGATCTGGCTGGTTGCTTTACAACGGGAATTAAATGTGGATGTGCGTTGTTATTATTACCAAAGGTAGCAGGTTTGTTTATGGAAGCACTAAATCCTTTAGCCGAAGCGGCTTCTGCATTTATGTCCTCAAAAGCAGGCGGCAGACAGATTTATATTGGTTTGGATAATCCGATGTTACTTGGAAATAGTGAAATCTGGACAACGGTTATCTTATGTATTCCAGTTACAATCTTACTGGCGGTTATACTTCCATTTAATAAAATTCTTCCATTTGCAGCATTGGATAATCTAACATTAGCGGTGTGCTGTTTCATGGTTTGTCGTGGTAATTTATTAAGAATGATTATTCTATATATTTTAGGTACTCCTATCTATTTATATGCAGCTACCATGGTAGGTCCGATTATTTCTCAGCTTGGATGGGAAAATGGTATTTTTGAAGCAGGCCAAATGTATGCAA